>JAUQXC010000548.1 GCA_030834825.1 Thermoflexales bacterium | reverse complement strand
ACAGCCCGGCATGGGACAACCACCGTTCTAGCGTTGATGGCTAACGGTCGATGATTGAACTGGAGCAGCTCATGATCGAGATTGAGAATATCACCAAAGTGTATCAAATGGGCGAGACGGAAGTGCGCGCGCTCGACGGTGTTTCGTTGAAGATCGACGACGGCGAGTGGGCGGCGATTACGGGTCCCTCGGGCTCAGGCAAGAGCACCTTGATGGCGATCCTGGGCTGCCTGGATTCGCCGACGAGTGGTTCGTACCAACTCGACGGGACGGATGTGGCGAAGATGCGCGACGATCAACTGGCGAAAGTGCGCAACCAGAAGATCGGGTTTGTCTTCCAGCAGTTCAACTTGTTGGCCCGGACCAGCGCGCTGGAAAACGTGGAACTGCCGCTGCTGTATTCGGCGACGAATCATCGGCGCGAGAAAGCCAAGGCGGCCTTGGAAGCCGTAGGTCTGGGCGATCGGATCACGCATCGCCCCAACGAACTTTCGGGCGGGCAGCAGCAGCGGGTGGCGATTGCGCGGGCGTTGGTCACCGAGCCGCCGATCATTCTGGCGGATGAACCGACTGGCAACCTCGATTCCAAGACGGGCAAGGAGATCATGGAATTGTTTCGCGAGCTGCATCGCACGCGCGGCATCACCGTGATCTTTGTGACGCATGACCCGGCCATTGCGGCCAATGCCCAGCGCGTGATTCATCTGATGGATGGGGTAGTCGTATGAGACTCAATTTCTCTCAAAATGTACGGAGCGCCTTGCGCGCGTTGATGGCGAACAAGCTGCGCTCGGCGCTGACCATGCTGGGTATTGTCATTGGGGTGGGGGCGGTGGTGGCGCTGTTGTCGATCGGGACGGGGGCGCAGGCTGCTATTACCAGCCAGATCTCAGGCATCGGTTCCAACTTGATCACCGTCTATTCCGGCTCGCGCAACAACTTCACGCCCTCGGGTGCGGGCGGCGGTGCCGTGTCGCCGTTGACGTATGAGGAAGCGTTGCAGCTGCGCGGGTTGCCGGGTGTGGCCGCGGTCGCACCGCAAGTCCAGTCGCGCCAGCCGCTAAAATATCAAAGCAAGCAGAGCAGTTCGCAAGTGGTGGGCGTCGTGCCGGATTATGATAAAGTTCATCCTGATCGCATGGATCACGGGCGCTTCATTTCGACGGCCGATGTGAATAACAAGGCGCGTGTGGCGGTGGTCGGTTCGCAGATCGTGACCGATCTGTACGGGGGTCTCGACCCGGTGGGTAAATCGATCAAGATCAACGGCATTTTATTTCAGGTCGTCGGGGTGGTGAAGTCGCAGGGATCGGGCGGCTTTGGCTTTAGCCGCGACAGCATCGTGTATGTGCCCATCACCACCGCGTTCGCGCGTCTGTCCAATCAGCGCGTGGGCAGTCAGCGGACGGTCTCCACGGTCGAAGTCTCGGCCACCGACGAGGAGAGCATCGACCCGGCCATCAGCGCCATCACGGCCAAGATGCGGACGCTGCACAAAATCGGCGTGGGCGAGCAGGATGATTTTACGGTGTCCTCGCAAGCCGACATTTTGTCGGCGGTGACGCAGGTCACGGGGATCCTGACCGTGTTTCTCGGCGCGATTGCGGGCATCTCGCTGGTGGTGGGCGGCATCGGTATCATGAACATCATGCTGGTGTCGGTGACGGAACGCACGCGCGAGATTGGCTTGCGCAAAGCCGTGGGTGCGCGCAAGAGCGATATCCTGTATCAGTTCTTGACGGAGACGGTGACGCTGTCGGTCCTGGGCGGCTTGATCGGAATTTTGATGGGTTGGGGCATCGCCACTCTCGTCAGTGCCACCGGTTTGATCACGACTGTGGTCTCGCTTGAGTCCGTGGCGCTGGCCTTTGGTTTCTCGGCGGCGGTGGGCTTGTTCTTCGGAATCTATCCGGCCAATCGGGCGGCCAGCTTGAAGCCGATTGAAGCGTTGAGGTATGAGTGACGGGTGACGAGTGAAAGTGAAGCGTGATACCACGTGCTGCAGTTGGTTGAGCGCAGAGTGATGATCAAGCAACCGCCAGGGTCAATCGCATGAGCCGTCTCAAGCTGGCCACGCCGATCACGACGTTGTTGCCACAAGCGACCGCGTTGCGTCTGCTGCGCATCATGTTGTCGATTGCGCTGCTGCCCACATTCATCAGTGTGCCGCCGGTGTGGGCGGGGCTGGGCGCGAACTATGCCGTGATCATGTTGTCAATCATGTGGCCGATCGGCGCGGCGTGGCTGTTCGTGGTGTTGCCCGGTCTCGATCGACGCCTGGGGCAGCGTTACCTGCCGATCGCGCTGGTGGTGACGATCGCGGCGCAAACGTTGGAGAGTTCACTGGTGTCGTTTGCCGCGCCTCCACTGGAATTGCGCCTGCGGTCCTTCAACCCGATGCGCATGATGCCGCTGGTCGATATGCGCTTGGTCGAGCCGCTGTTCCTATTGCTCGTCGCGGTCGTGATCGCCGCCTGGGCGTATGGACGGCGTGGGGCGTGGCTGGCGGCGGGCTTGTCGGGCGTATTGATGATCACCGGCGGAGTTGTCGAAGATTTGATGACGGGTGTGGCGCGACCGGGCGCGCTGCTGTTGTTCGGCGCGATCTCGCCGTGGTCGATTTTGTCAGCGATCGCGTTGCGTTTGCCGTTGCTGGTCGTGGCCGGCTACATCGTCGGCACACTGGCCGAGCAGGAACGCAAGCATACGCACGCCCTGAGTTCGGCCAATGTGAAGTTGCGCGAACAGGCGCTGGCGATGGAGCAGCTGGCGACGGCGCGCGAACGCAATCGCCTGGCGCGCGATCTGCACGATACCCTGGCACACTCACTGGCGGGATTGGTGGTGCAGCTACAGGCGATCGATACCTTATTCCAGGCAGAGCCGGAAGCTGCCCGCTCGGAATTGGCGAAAGCGCGGCAGCTCGCGCAGGCCGGCCTACAGGAGACGCGGCATGCGATTCAGGATTTGCGCATGAACCCGATCGAGGATCTGGGGTTGGCGCGCGCGTTGGAACGCACTGCGCTCGACTTCGGCGATCGGGCAGGCGTGCAGATCGAACTGCACGTCAGCGATCCACAGGCGGCGATCTCTGATGAGGCTGCGGCGCAGGTCTATTTCATTGCCAAAGAAGCGCTCAACAACATCGAGCGCCACGCCGGTGCGCACTGTGTCGAAGTCACGTTGGCCCGCCGCAACGGGCAGGTGTGGTTGACCGTGCGTGATGACGGGCGTGGCTTCGACGAATCTGAGGTGGACGCAGAGCGCTTCGGCTTACAGGGCATGTACGAGCGGGCCGAGATGATCGGCGCGCAGTTGAGTGTGGAAAGTAGGGTTGGGCAAGGAACAACGGTACAATTAACGATGAGCAATGAGCAATGAAAGAAACCGGGTTTCCGCGCAAGCGGTGCTTGACGTTCGATTCCATCTGAACCGTAGAAACCCGGTTTCTGCACGACCAACAACCAGTAACCAATGACTAAGATTAGAGTTCTTCTGGCCGACGATCAGGACATCATCCGCACCGGGCTGACGATCATTCTGAATCATCAGGCCGATATCGACGTGGTGGGGCAGGCGGCCGATGGTGTGGAAGCCATCGATCTGGCCAAGCAACTACAGCCCGACGTGATCCTGATGGACATCAAGATGCCGCACTTGAACGGCATTCAGGCCACGCGGCAGATCATCGCGGCGCTGCCTAGAACACAGATCATTATCCTGACGACCTACGATACCGACGATTGGGTGTTCGACGGCATCCGCGCGGGCGCGGTGGGCTACCTGCTCAAGGATACCTCGGGTGACCATCTGGCTGAAGCCGTGCGCGGCGCACTACGCGGTGAATCACAGCTGGATCCGACGGTGGCGCGTAAGGTGCTGCGCGAGTTTCAACACGTCACATCGACTCAACGCGCGGCCACCACGCCTACTCCCGCAGAAGAGCCGTTGGCGAAGCTGACCGATCGGGAAGAAGAGATTCTGAAATTGCTGGCGGCCGGTTTGTCCAACCGGGAGATCGCGCAGCAGCTAGCGCTCAGCGAAGGGACCGTCAAGAATCACATCAGCGCGATTCTGGCGAAGCTGCACGCCAATGATCGCACGCAGGCGGTATTGACGGCCTTGAAGCGTGGGCTGGTCGATCTCAAGTAAAGGACTTATCATGCGAATTGCCGTGATTGCCTTTGGCAGCCGGGGAGACGTTGAGCCTTATCTGGCCTTGGCTAAGGGCTTAAAGAATGCCGGTCATGTCGTGCGGCTGGTCGCGCACGAAAATTTCGGAACGTTTATCAAGGCCCACGGCGTCGAGTTTTGGCCCGTAGAGGGCAATGCGCAAGACGTCGCGCAAAGCGCCGCAATGCGTGAGCTGTTGGAGAAGGGCAGGTTTCTGGCGATCCTCAAACAGATGGGAGCAGAAGCGCAAAACAATGCGCTGGCCTTTGGGCGCGATGGCTTGCAGGCCTGTGACGGCATGGAGTTGATCGTCGCCGGGATTGGCGGCATGTTCATCGGCGTGGCGCTGGCCGAGAAGTTAAACATCCAGTTTATGCAGGCGCACTATGTCCCCTTCACTCCCACACGCGCTTATCCCAGCGCGCTGTTCCCCAAGCTGCCGTCGTTCGTCAAGGGGCCTTTGAATCATGTGTCCTATCGGCTGACACAGCAAATGCTGTGGCAAGGTTTTCGTAGCGCAGATAACATCATGCGCCAGCAGGTGCTGGGTGTGCCTAAGGCTTCGTTTCGGGGACCGTATGGCAGCGAGCGTTTCAAGCAGAATCCCATTTTGTATGGTTACAGCGCGGCCGTGCTGCCCAAGCCTACGGATTGGAATGAGCGCATGCACGTCACCGGTTACTGGTTCCTCGATCCGGTGGCTGAGTGGACGCCGCCCGCAGATCTATTGGAGTTTTTGGAGGCCGGAGCGTCACCCGTCTTCATTGGCTTTGGCAGCATGACCACACGCCATCCCACAGAAATGACGCAGACAATTTTGCAAGCTCTGGCTCGCACGCAACAACGCGCCATCCTGTTATCGGGCTGGGGTGGACTGCATCCGGCGAACTTACCCGAGACCATTTACGCCCTTGATTCTATTCCATTTGCGTGGCTGTTTCCGCGGGTTGCTGCGGTGGTCCATCACGGTGGATCGGGTACGACCTCGGCCGGGTTGCGGGCGGGCGTGCCCTCCATCATCGTGCCGTTCTTTGGCGATCAACCATTTTGGGGACAGCGCGTGGCCGATTTAGGGGTAGGGCCGCAGCCGATTCTGCGCAAGCAGCTCACAGCCGATCGGCTCGCTCAAGCCATCCAGAGCGCCGTGACTGATCAAGCCATGCGGCAGCGCGCAGCTGAGCTGGGCGCGCAGATTCGCGCGGAGGACGGCATCGCCTGCGCGGTTGAGATAATCAATCAACTGGCGTGAGTGGCCTGCTGGATGAGAGTCTTGAAGAGCATGGTGATTTCTTCGTTGCTGAATTCCAACGCCCCATCACCCACCGTCAACTCAAACTTCTGATAGGCTGGAATCTGACCGGGCATGAAGTTGTTGATCAACCACACCTTCTGCTCGCGCGCGATGTCGAGCGCGGCCTGCTCCAGCCCAGCCGCATCGCCCCGGATGAAGACGTGCAGCATATTCGTGTGCGGCGGGTTGGGCAGCACTTCGATTTCGGGAAAAGCTGCCAGGACTGCGGCGATCTCGATCGCTTTGGCGTGATAGGCCGCCATCCGATCGAGCCGCGTTTCCAATCCCTGTTTGGCGGACAGCACGAAGGGAAACATTCGCACCAGATTGCCGCCATGTCGCCGCTGCCAGATGCGGGCCTCCGCCATGTGATCTTCCGACCCCAGCAACATCGCGCCCGTGATGCCCCCCAGGGTTTTGTAGAACGAGACGTAGACCGTATCGAACAAGCCTGCGATCTCCGCATAACTGCGTTGATAGAACGGCTGACTCTCCCATAGACGCGCGCCATCCACATGCAGCGCGATGTTTCGTGCGCGTGCCCAATCGACGATGGCGGTGAGTTCATCCCAGGTGGGCAGTTGGCCGCCGATTTCACGCTGCGGCAGTTCGAGGAGCAGGGCGGCCAACGGTTCGGTCACTTTCGTGAGATCGTCCAGTGTCAGCAGGCGATGTGGCGAACCGACGAGTACGCCGTGCAGGCCGTGCAGCAGTTGATAACCTTTCTGTTCGTGAATTTCCAGGTGGCAGGTGGGATGAAAGGCCACGTGGGGCGTGTGCGATCGATCGGCGTGGAGGCGCAGCGCGATCTGCTGTGCCAGGGTGCCACTGGGCATGAAGACGCCCGTCGGTTTGCCGAGCAACGCGGCGACCTGCTTTTCAAAATCGCTGATGAGATCGCCTTGCCCGTAGATGTCGGGAAGTAAGGCCGGATCGGTGAGCGCGGCCAGATCGGCCAGCAGCGCCTGCGCGGTCTGGCGTGTGCGCGGATGCCCGATCAGCCAGCGGGTGCATTCAAACGCAAGGCGCGTTTTGTCTTGCGGATTCATCGGGTCTTCAACTTTCGTAATCCACCGAGACGCGCGAAGCCGTCACCGCTAAAACATACTTCAGCACTTCCTGATGCGCCGGGTGAGCTTGATAGGCCTGCAAGTCCGAAAGTGAATCGAACCGCTCGAACAAGGCGACATCGTAGGCGCGTTCGGAGGGCACGACATTGACGCCCACTTCCAGGTGTTTGATCTGCGGAATCTGACCATGGAGGCCCTGCAAGGCGTCGCGCAATTTCTGGATGCTCTCTGGCGTGCGATCGGCGAGTTTGAAGAAAACCACGTGCGTGAACATGAGTGTCCTTTCAGTGGGTTAGACCTGGCAGGTTTTGCCAGATCGGTGGTTGGCTGGTCTAACTGAGCACGTTCAACGTAACACCGCTGGCCGGTTGTGGAAAACCAGCCGGGTCTGTGGCCGCAGGCTTACGCATACTGGATGCCCAGAAAGCGCGCCGTGATGTTGTGCCGCCAGAAAAAACGCACGGCGAATAACCACACCCCGGCAGCGCCGAGCACCCAAGCCCATTCAAACCAGGTTAGTTCAGTCAGTGAGAAAATGTTGCGCAGCACCGGAACGGCGGAGATGATGAAGAAGCCGATAATCAATCCGACCGCCATGATCGTCGGTTTCCAATCGCCGCTCAACTCGTCGCCGCCCGTCCACCATCGAGTCGGCGGTTCGACGAAGATCACCAGCAGCAGCCCGGCCAACACCAGAAATGAGGCCAGTGCCGTCTGAGCGACGGGCCGCACGGTGGCCAGCAGCTGCGCGCTTTGGCGCATCGTGATGTCCGGTCCAAAGATTTCGTTGAAGCCGCTGTGTAGCCACAGCACCGCATAGAACAGCAGCACACCCAGCAAACTGGTCAGGATGACGGGAGTTACGATGAAGTGCGCCAGCCGCTGCGCCAGCGTCCCATTCGTGCGCGGGCCGGGCCGCGCCCAGAACGCCAGCAGGGCGGCGGGAATGCCCACGGAGAACAGTGTGACGATCGAGCCGTTGCGCAGCGCCAATGGAAACTCGCCAATGACCAAGGCTGAGACGATGAGCAGCGCCATCGATAAAATGCGCGTGAGGAAGAGGCGCAGAATGTCCTGCATGCCGTTGACGATGCGCTGCCCCTCGCTGACGGCGGGCGCCAGCGCGGCGAACGAATCTTTCATCAGGATGATGTCGGCCACGGCGCGCGTGGCCTGCGTGCCGCTTTCCATCGAGATGCCCAGATTCGATTTCTTCAAGGACAGCACGTCATTGACGCCGTCGCCGATCATGGCTACGTAGTTGCCCTGTTGGCGCAGCGTCTCGACCAGTTTCTCTTTTTGCTGCGGCGTGATGCGCCCGAAGATCGTGGCTTTCTGCGCGGCGCTCGCAAATTGTTCAGCGCTCATCTCGTTCAATTCGAGGCCGGAGACCAGGACAATGTCGTCGGGCAACCCCGCTTGCTTCGCGAGGGCAGCCACCGTTTCGGGATTATCGCCGGAGATGATCTTGAGCTGCACCCCGGCGGTGATGAAGCGCTGCAGGGTCTCCTGCGCTTCGGCCCGGAGTTCATCGTTGAGGCTGATCAAGCCGATCGGGCGCAGGCCTTCCGGCAGGCGTGAAGCATCACCTTGATCGTGCAACAGCTGCGGCTCGGGATGATGTGCGATCAGGAGCACCCGCAAGCCCCGATCGGTCAACTGCGCCGACTGCGTCTTGAGCTCCTGCCAGCGGGCCGAGGTGTCCAGGCCGTCTTGTCCCAGATAAGGTTGCAGCATTTCCGGCGCGCCCATGACGTAAATGCCTTTGAGCGCCGCCGCGTCCTTCGGCGCGGCGGCGAAGGCTACGGCGCTCCACTTGCGGGCCGAAGAAAATGGCACATCTGCCATCAGTGAAAGGGCTTCGGCGGGATACGCTTGCTTGATCGCTTCACTGGTCTTGTTGAGCGTCTTGGCGCTGGCGACCATGGTTCCGAGCAGGCGTTTGAGTTCGTCGGCCGGCAGCCCGATCGGATGGACCGTATTCACTTGCAACCGATTGGCGGTGAGCGTACCGGTCTTATCCAGACACAAGACCGTGACGTTGCTTAATGACTCAACGGCGTTGGACTGCTGCACCAGCGCGCCATACTTGATGATGCGCACCGCACCCAAGGCATAAGCCAGTGTGATCGAGAGGAAGAGTCCGTTGGGGACGAGGCCGACCACGAGCGTGGCGCTGGCGATGGTCTCACCGGCATTGGCGCGCGCGATCAGCGCGTCGATGACCAGCAGGAACTCGATGTAGATCACGATCACCAGCATGATGCGGACGACGAGGTAAATTTCGTTTTGCAGCGGCGTCAACACGCGGCGAAAGGCGCGCGCCCCGGCGGTGATTTGATTCGACAGGCTTTGCTCGCCGACTTTTTCTGCCACGTACAACGCGCTGCCATTGACGCAGAAACTGCCGGAGAAGATCTCATCCCCCGACTTCTTGGGGACGAGGTTCGATTCGCCCGTCAGTTGCGATTCGTCAACCTGCATTTGGCCATCGCCGATGACGCGGCCATCGAGCACGATCTGATCGCCGGGACTCACTTGCAACACATCCCCTACGACGAGCTCTTCGGGCGGAACATTGCGCGGTAGGCTGTCGCGCACGACGGTGGCATGGGGCCGGGTGAGCAGCGCAATACGGTCGAGGGTGCGCTTGGCGCGGATCTCTTGCACGACACTGACCAGTACGTTGGCCGAGATCACACCCAGCGAGACCAACGCATCGCCTGCCCGGCCGACCAGGATCAACGCTGCGGCCAGCGTCAGGATAACCATGTTGATAAACGTAAAGATGTTCTCGCGCACAATCTGTACATAGGTGCGGCCGGTAGGGGGTGGGACTTTGTTGCCTAGCCCTTGCGCGCGGCGTTGATCGACTTCAGCTGCGGTCAGGCCGCTGAGTGGAGTATTGATCAATTCAGTGGAAGAGGGTGCCATGCTGTCATCCTTAGAGAGTCAATTACACGGCACACATTGTACCGTATTTTGAGGGATTTTTTAGGCGGGATTAAGGACTTTTTGAGACAGGCTGTGTTAGGCTATAAGAGATGCGGCTGACCGCAGTTGGCCGCTCAATTGCAGCAATTCTCATTTTGTAGACTGTCACCCCAGGTGGGTTCTGCGTGAAGTTGAGGGCAAGTGTGCGGCGAAGGTTTCGTTAGGTGAGTCGGGATGCTTCGTCACATTTTAGCTACTCGAAAGGCAGATCGCAATTTGAGAATTGCTGTCTTGATTGTAAGGAAAGGAGCAGTGAGATGCAATTCAATCGTGGTGCCAACGTGGTAACGTCGGATGGTAAAGGGGCCGGGCATGTCGATCGGGTGGTGCTAGATCCCAAGACAAAAGAGATTACCCATCTGGTCATTCGACGTGGCCTGCTCCAAAAAGAGGATAGAGTTGTGCCTATTAATGTGGTAACGTCCAAGTACGGGGGAGAGTTAACGCTGGAGCTGCCCAGCACGGAGTTTGAAGGCCTTCCCGTGTTTGAAGAAGAACAGCTCATTCCTGTGAATGAGAACCAAAGCGGGGATCCGTCTTCCACTGCCCTATCGCCTGCTTATCCTGGAGGCGCCGCCGGATTTGCCAACACCGGCCCCCAATACAGGCGGGAAACGCACTTGAACATCCCCGACCAAACGGTGGCCCTCAAAGAAGGGGCCCGAGTGGTCGACCATGACAACGTGGAAGTGGGTCAGGTTGCGCAAGTGCTTACGGGTACGCCGCCCGTTGAGGTGAGTCACTTCCTAATCGCCAAGGGGCTGTTGGTCAAAGAGCATCGATTGATTCCGGCGGAGTGGGTGGAAAGTT
>JAUQXC010000547.1 GCA_030834825.1 Thermoflexales bacterium | reverse complement strand
CTGGTCGATCTTTCGACTCTTGGAACTGAGTCAAGACTTGGCCTGAGGCAGGGACGTTTAAGGCGGTCAGGGCTTCTTCGAGAGTTTGACACAGCAACATCCGGCGATGGCCGAAGCCTCTCCGGCCGACTTGAAGTGTGTAGGTAATATCAGCCCGGTTGCTATGGGGAAATTGTCTCAAGTAATCGAGCAGATGGGTTGTTTGTTTGTCGAGCGCCGAAGCGGTCTTGGCAGATAACAGTAATAACTGCCATGGCCTTGATTTTCCCGACGGCTTAATTTCCGGTGCTTCCTCCACGACGAGATGAACATTCGTTCCCCCAATACCAAAGGAACTCACTCCGGCACGCCGCGGCATTCCATTAACTTTCCAATCCAGCACCTTGGTCGGCACGTAGAATGGACTGTTCGGGAGATCAAGTTCTGGATTGGGTTCCTCAAAGTTCAAACTGGGTGGAATCTGCTTGTTTTGAAGCGCCAGGATGGTTTTGATCAGACTTGCCACACCGCCCGCTGTGACCAAATGCCCGATGTTAGACTTTACTGAACCCAGTGCGCAAAAGTTCTTCTTCTGTGTGCCGGCACGAAAAACTTTGGTGAGGGCGGCTACTTCAATCGGGTCACCCAAATGCGTGCCGGTGCCGTGGGCCTCGATCAGCGTAATGGTTTCAGGATCAACTCCGGCTACAGCCTGCGCTTCCGCGATAGCTTTGGCCTGACCTTCTCGGCTAGGTGCGGTATAGCTGAGCTTGTCTGAGCCGTCATTATTAAGGGCGGACCCCCGAATGACCGCCAGAATATGATCCCCTTGTTCCAGAGCCTCTTCCAGGCGCTTCAAGATGACAATGCCCAATCCGCTGCCGCTGACCGTGCCGCGAGATTTGGCATCAAAAGCCCGGCAGTGTCCAGCGGGATCACCGATGCCGCCCTCCTGATAGAAAAAGGATTCATTGCGCGACACCTGCAGTGAAACGCCGCCGGCAAGAGCAAGATCGCACTCCTGATCCAACAGGCTTTGACAGGCCAGGTGAATGGCTACGAACGAAGACGAGCACAGTGTATTGGTGTTCAGACTGGGGCCTTTTAGATTCAATTGGTGTGAAACGCGAGTCGCCAAAAAGTCCTGGCCGTTGCTCAGTGAAATTTGAAAACTACCGACCGAATCATACAGACCCGGGTGTGAAAGGATATTCCTGATCAAATAGGTGCTCATCGAAGCTGCCGCAAAGACGCCTATCCGGCCAGGATACGACTCCGAATCATAACCGGCCTTTTCCATCGCTTCCCAGGCCGATTCCAAGAAAAGACGGTGTTGCGGATCCATAAATTCGGCTTCGCGCGGAGCAAGGTTGAAGAACGCGGCATCAAACAGATCGATATCACTGACGATGCCTTCGGCCCCGACATATTTAGGGTTATGCAATAAAGCCGGATCTAGACCTGAATCTGCCAATTCGGCCTGCGTAAAGAATGAAATAGATTCAACTCCAGCACGCAAGTTCTGCCAAAACTCATCAACATTCCTGGCCCCCGGAAAGCGGCCGACCATGCCGATAATGGCAATATGCCCGGTAGCATCCTCTGACTCGTAAGAGCGTGGGGAATCATTTTCAATGTCATTCATGTGACTAGCCCTGGTTTTCTGACGGCAGTTTGTTTGTGTCGTTTCTTGGCTTCTTTTCGTTTATCGGCCCGATCGTGAACTTCTTGAAAAGCCGCGGGGTCGGCAGTCGCTTGCTCATGGATAAAGTGCGCCAAATTGGCAATGGTGGGATATTCCAACAACGTTGCAATGGAGAGATCCGGCTGCAAGCTCTGTCGGATTTGGCTATGAATCTGCGTAAACAGTAGTGAATCGCCGCCCAGCTCATTGAAATTGTCATGCACCCCCACCACCTCAATGCCGAGCACTTGTTGCCAGATGTCGGCCAGCTTTTGTTCCATTTCGGTTCGGGGGGCGGCATACGCCGTCATCACTTCAGGCCGCGGATGTCTGGAGCTGCGGCCAGCAGCCGCACTGGGCGTTTGCGACAAAAGCAAAGCATTGCGAGCTCGGTTCTCTTCGATCCGCGTCGAAAGGTCTCGCGTGGAGACGATGACTCGGGATAGGGCGCTTTCTAAAATCCGCTCAAAGACATCGACACCCTCTGCGGGTAATAGTCCTTCTTCGAGATCTTTTTGGAACAGAGCCACGTGGAGGGCCGGTCCAGAAGTGCGCGAGCCGAGCGAAGGAGTGACCGGCAAAGAATATGATCGGCTGGGGGGCGTTAGCGGGTTGGCTGCGCTCACTCTCATCGCTACGAATTCCTCGATCTCGACTAGCTCCGTCCCGGCTTCATCCAGCAGGGTGACATCAAAACACAAGGTGGCAGCTTGAGACGAACTATCGCGTGAGCGGGCATAGCTGTAAATTCTTTTAGGCAATGGGCCTTTCACGATCAGTTTCTTATACGAAAGCGGCAGATAGCTGCCCTGGCTTCTAAACAACCTGGAGAAGGCCACGGCTTGATCCAGAAGAGCTGGATGTAATTTGTAAGCTTGAATATCGACTTCAAACTCCGGCGACAGCTCCAGCAAGGCCAGGCCTTCATCCGTCCCTAACTTAACCCACTGCAAGCTTGTCCAGCGGGGGCCGAATTCCATTTGGACCTCTCCCTTTCTCGCGGAGATGATCGTGGAAGGTATCTCACATGATTGGCCCTCGGCCGTTTTGCCACGTGCTATGGTCCGCCGCTGCAAATCGAAGTTGCCCAACTGTGCCCGCTCAAGCGGATGTGCAACTTCTGCCTGATCACATCGAGTCTTAATATCCTCGAGGTTCCATTTTCTTAAGGGTTCCGGCTGCAAAACACTTAGCTTGCCTCTGGCGTGTCCCTGCCAGGTATCCGCAGCGGAATCTAGGTGACTCATGACGAAAAACTCGAAGCCGGTTTCTTCTTTCCGGAGAATGGTATAGACTTGCCTGACTTCGTCGTTTTCCAAAATCAGCGGGGTTAGAAAATACGCATCGCGAATTTCAATCCACCCTTCGCTTCCCTGGCACTCCAGTGCGGCCCGGGCCATTTCCAAATAGGCTGTGCCTGGAACCGTGGCCTTACCCATCAAGCCGTGCTCGTGCAGCACCCAGTGATCAGGTACACGATAGCGGGCCACGTACTCTTCTCGATCTTGGGAACGAGTAAGGAGCTGACCAAGTAGAGGATGAACTGCTTTTGTTGCCTCAAGCAACGGCTGTTCCGACAGCTTACTCAATTGCCGAGCGGCTTCTGCCGCCATCCCCACTTCTTGCCAGGTATCCCAATTGATACAAATCGTGGGCACGCCCTGGCGTGTTTGATAGTCATAGGCAAAAGCGTCCAGAAAAGCATTGGCGGCATAGTAGTCGACTTGCCCAATCCTCCCAACAACCGAATCAATCGATGAACAGAGCACCAAGAAATCCAAAGAGAGATTTTGGCAAACGGTTTCAAGAACCAAAGTCCCTTTTACTTTGGGGGCCAAGCTGCTTTCCACCATCTCTCTCGTTTTAAGCTGAATTAGGCCGCCCGCGGGAATCCCGGCGGCATGAATCACGCCATTGATTTGACCGTAGCGAGCGAGGGCTTGCCTGATAACGGCCTGCATTTCTTCTAGTTGAGTCACATCGGCCTGGATGGGCCAAACTTCTGCGCCCAGATTCTGGAGTTCCTGTACGGCGCGGATTTTGCGGCTGGTCCCCTCCCGCTCTTCATGAGTTGCCAACCAGTGTTCCCACTCTTTCGAAGCGGGCAAGGCCGATCGGCCGGTTAAGATCAACTTGGCTTGAACTGTTTCGGCCAAATGCCTGGCTAAGGTCAGCCCGAGGCCGCCTAATCCACCGGTGATAAGATACACACCACCTTGTCGCAACCTCGACGTGACTCCTCTGAGTTGATCCAGGTGAACCGGCTCAAAAATCTGCACCCAGCGGCGATTTCCGCGATAAGCCACGCTTGCCTCACTGGAGAGTACACCCAGTTCTGCCACTAACACCTTGAGGGTGTCTGCATCAAAGCCATCACCTGATAAAGATAGTTCTACGTCTAGGCTGCGACAATGAAGGTTAGCGTATTCGTGTGGGATAATGGCGACCGGTCCAAGAAGAGTTGCCTTTGCCGGACAGACTACATCTTGTCCCGTTACTTCTTGTAGATTGTTTGAAACAACCGTAATACACAGCTCGGCGGAAGTGTTCTGTTTTCCAAGAGCCTGCGTGAGAAAGAGCAAGCTATAGAATCCCCGCGCCTGCAGTTGATCAGGGTCTTGGCAATCCAGCGATAGCTGATCACTCCTGGTCACACTCCATAAGTGCGCCATGGCTTGAGGGAACTTATTTTGCAGGCGCAATTCGTCGAGCAATGTTTCGTAATCGCCTGCACAACCCGGATTCAAAATATATTCATCAACGTTTGGCCTGGCAAATGCCGACCCCGCGCGCACGACGGTGACAGTTCGATCTTCATGTTTTAACCGATTAGCTAATGCAATACCCAGGCCGCATTCATCTGCAAAGATCAGCCAGTGAGCAGGCAGTAATTGCCCGCCGGGCAGAGTGTGTGGGATGATGGAGCGTTTCCAGGAAGGCACATAGAACCAGTTGGATCTATCATCCACTTTCTTGGCAGACCCGGATCCTTCCGGTCGTGCGGCGGCCTGGGCTTCCGTTCGAACTTGGGCATTAACCCAATAACGCTGGCGCTCAAAAGGATACGTTGGCAGAGGTTGTCGTTGACGAACGTAATGGGCATGAAAGCCGGACCAATTCACCCATGTCCCAGCCAGCCAGAGTTTGCCCAAAGTATTGAGCAAAAAAGCGACATCCGATTGAGGTTCGTGGGGATGATGTAAAGAAGATGTCACCACTTGATCCGCCAGCCTATCGGGATGCTGCATGGCCAGAGTACTCAACGTTCGCCCAGGTCCCACTTCCAACAAGATTTGCGCCGGTTCTTTCAACAATAGTTGCAAGCCGTCGGCAAAGCGCACCGTTTGCCGCAGATGCCTGGCCCAATAGTCGGGATCGGTGGCCTCCTCTGTTTTGATCCAATCCCCGGTTACATTAGAGAGATAGGGGATGGTCGGCGGGTTCAAAGCGATCTGTCCAACCGTTTCAGCAAATGACTCCAGAATGGGATCCATCATGGCCGAATGGAAAGCATGTGAAGTCTGCAATCGGCTACAGCGAACACCTTGTTTGATTAATCGGGCTTCCAAAGCTTCAACGGCCCCTAAGGTCCCCGAGATGACACACCGGCTCGGTCCATTGACGGCAGCCAGTGAAAGATTAGTATGAAGCATGGGCCGCAGCGCTTGTTCTGACAAAGGCACACTGAGCATCGAACCGCGGGGCAATGATTGCATCAGGCGGCCACGGTTAGCAACCAAGGTCAAAGCATCTTCTAAAGAAAAGACACTGGCCAAGCAAGCTGCTACATACTCACCAATGCTATGGCCAATCATGACCTGAGGAGAGATGCCCCACTCCTGCCATAGACTGGCTAAAGCATATTCGATTACGAACAGGGCCGGCTGAGCAATCGCCGTTTGCTTTAATTGTTCTGCAGCTGCTTCAGCCTGTTCTTCGGCCGGATACAATATATCGCGCAGGTCAAGCCCCCAATACGGCTTAAGCAGTTCAGAACACCGATCAACCTGGGCTTGAAATGTCTGCTCGGTCTCATAGAGTTCCACTGCCATATCGACATACTGCGCTCCTTGACCCGTGAACATGAAGGCTACGGGACGTTCGGTAGATTCCTGTATGGTCGAAAGAACACGGGCATCCAATTCATTCAATGCGGCCATGGCCTGTGCCCGATCCTGGCAAACCACCGCGCGCCGATGGCTAAAAACCTTACGGCCCACTTGAAGCGTATAGGCTATATCGGCCAGACGGCTATCCGGTTGTTGCGACATATACTCAACTAGATTGTGAGTCGCCGCATCCAACGCCGAGCGGGTTTTGGCCGAGAGCAGCAAGAGCTGCCAAGGTCGAGCTTCTTCACGAGGCTCAGGCTCCGGAGCTTCTTCCAGAATAACGTGGGCATTTGTCCCGCCGATGCCAAAGGAACTGATACCTGCTCGACGCGGGAGGGTATCTGCTTTCCATTCCAACAGATTGGTGTTGACGTAGAAGGGACTGTTGTCGAAGTCAATTCGGGGATTGGGTTTTTCAAAATGCAGGCTGGGAGGCAACTGTTGATGTTGCAGGGCCAGGGTCGTTTTAATTAAACCGGCGATCCCGGCCGCTGCATCCAAGTGGCCAATGTTGGTTTTTACTGAGCCAATCGCACAGAATCTCTTCTTGTCGGTGCTTACCTGAAAGGCCTTGGTCAGTGCGGCAATTTCGATAGGATCCCCTAGCGGCGTCCCTGTTCCATGCGTCTCGATATAGGTGATCGACTCGGCGGCCACGCCCGCAATACCTTGTGCCTCTGAGATCACCGCGGCCTGTGCTTCCAAACTAGGCGCCGTATAACCGGCTTTCAAAGAGCCATCATTATTGATGGCCGAACCTTTAATCACTGCATAGATACGATCGCCATCATGGACAGCCTCGGCCGCCATCTTAAGTACTACCACCCCCACGCCATTGCCGATGATGGTCCCTTGGGCTTGAGCATCAAAGGCCCGGCAATGCCCATCGGGCGATAGAATCATGCCTTCCTGATAGAGGTAGCCGACATTGTGCGGAATACGCACAGAGACGCCGCCGGCCAAGGCCATGTCACAGTCGCCATTGATCAAACTCTGGCAAGCCAGATGGACCGCAACCAGTGAAGTGGAACAGGCGGTTTGAACGGTAACACTGGGACCCTTGAGGTTAAGTTTGTAAGAGACTTTGGTCGCCAGAAAATCTTTATCACTGGCAATCATGGTCTGATAACCGCTGCCCGGCTCTAACATGACGCGATCGGACCAAAGATTATTGTGGAGATAGGTATTCATACCTGTCCCCGCATAAACGCCGATTAATTTTTTATAGATCTCGGGATTGTAACCGGCGTTCTCAACCGCTTGCCAGGCACATTCTAAAAAGAGGCGGTGCTGGGGGTCCGTGATTTCCGCTTCGTGGGGGCTATAGTCAAAGAAAAAAGCATCAAATAGATCGATATCCGATAACACCCCAGTCGCTCTAACGTAGTTGGGCTTATTCCACAAAGCCGGGCCTACGCCGGAGGCGGCCAGCTCTTGTTCTGAGAAAAGCGCTATCGACTCGATGCCGTTGCACAAATTTTGCCAAAAGGCAGCTGTGCTGACTGCTCCCGGAAAGCGACAAGCCATTCCAATAAGCGCAATATCCGAGTCACTCACACGGTCAATCGAATTGGACCCCTTCATGGTCATCGCCTCATTGATTATCTTGACGGTTGGCTTGTCTGCGTTGTTTTTGCCGCTTTACCAGAGTTCTGCGCGTCTGCCGCAGCTCGACACGTGCACTGCTTGACTGAAACGTGGATGAATTGGGGATCTGAGTGAGATGTTTCGCCAGGGAATGTACGGTTACATATTGAAACATCTCAACGAGTGGCAAGTCCCGTTTCAAATCTTGCTGTAACTTGAGATGAACACGAGCGAGCAATAGGGAATGGCCGCCCAAAGCGAAGAAGTTGTCATGAAGGCCCACGCGATCTATTTGCAGGACCTCTTGCCAAATTCGGGCGATGCTTTGTTCTAACTCACTTCGCGGCGCGGTATAGGCCACTTCCAATTCAGGCCGTAAGTCCTCTGGGGGCGGCAAGGCTCGGCGATTCACTTTTCCGTTGGGCGTCAACGGCAGTGTTCCCAACAGCACAAAAACCGAAGGCAGCATATAGGCCGG
>JAUQXC010000546.1 GCA_030834825.1 Thermoflexales bacterium | reverse complement strand
AAAATGACCGTCGGCCCTCTTCGCCCGGAGATAAATCTCCGGGCTGCTGTACAACGCCCGCTTCGCGTCAATTCGCCTGCTTTTAAGCCCGATTTATCGGGCGTCGTAATGAAGCCCGGCGATTCATCGCCGGGTGTACCGGCGGACTTCCTGATTGCGCTAAGGTTTAACGCTCAACAAGTCCTATTCCCATCGATGTTGACGAAGTCAATCTCATACTTTTGATTGTTAGACAACGTAATCGTCGCCCCCAACGGCGAATACGTCGGGGTAATGTCCATGATCTTGATCTCCTTGATCGGCGATAGCTCTTCCTCGGTCCACTCCGTATCATCCATTTTGTGGAGCAGCACGGCGATCATCAATTCCATGGCAGGGTTCTTGGCCGTACGTTTTTTGTACGCATACAAGACGGTGCTTTCATCCGCTTCGGCATTGCGCCCACTGTGCACCAGACTGCTGAGGCTATCCCAGCCGTGATAGACGATCAGCGCCAGTTGCCTGCCCGGAATGGCGGCCGTGATCACTTTCTTAGTGTTATCCCAAAACTGTTTCACGCTCGCTTTCCGGCCGGCGAGATGCGGCAGCCCGTAATGACCCAGCGTCAATTCATGCTCAAAGGCCAACCGCGAGCGATCCACGCGGATGACGCCGCCGGGGATGATGATCTCGGCCAGATCGATGATGTAGCCCACACCGTTGTTGGGCGGCTTCCGCAGGATCGCCTGCCGGTAGATCACACCAGCGCGCACGCCGTTGTAGAGCATGCTTTGTGACGTAGTAAATTCCGCATTGCGACCGGACTCATTTTGCAGAGTATGTCCGGTGAGATAGAAATTGATGTCATCACCTCGAACATCTCTGGGATCCAAACTGCGAAAACTGTACTCCATGGCCGTGCCCCCGTGGGGATTGTGATCTTCCCAGGGGAAATGCGTATTGAACGCCAGCTTGGAATAGTTTTGATCCGCATAATAGACCTTGCCGGGAACAATCTCCGAGGTGCCGGTCTTGCCATGATTGACCAGCACCAGCCCCGGTTTTTCCAGGACGACCTGATCTGAACGGTCGCCGAGTTCGTCCCACAGGCCTTCATTCTCCCGGGCCGTCCAGAACGGCGAATCGTCCGGCAGGGCCAGGCACACAAACGGCAGGAACATGAGAAACGGGCTGGCCGGGCAGCTGTAATTTTGCAGCACAAATTCCTTGTGCCCATAGAAGCCCAGGCTGGGAATATCGTTCTCGTAAAATTCTTCCCGGGTGACAAACTGGAGGATCGACCCCGAACACAGCCGCCTGGCCCAACCGGGATCCAACAGAGTTGGATCTTTCAGCATGAAAGCGATGGGAAAGCCCCCCGAAATCCAGGTCCGGTAACAGATACTCCTCGCCCACATGTTGATGTAGCCATCTCGCGCAAAAAAGCGCGTATAGGTTTGCATCAATTCCTGTGCGGATTTTTCAATGGCGGCGGCGATGTCGGGATAGTATTCATCGCCAAACGCCCGGTTCCAGATGGTGCCATACACAACAAAGAGGCTGATGGTGTAATAGTTGTAGGTCTGCTCCAGGTACCAGCCGTTCCCCGAATGATAGGAGGCCACCCAGAGCAGATGGCTCTTGAGCAGCTCATCGTCAATTTTATAACCCTGCTTCTTCAGGAAAGACAGAGTCACGATGTTGAAAATCCGCCAGTTGTTCTGTGTGGTGCGATGATGCGCCCACTTGGAAATGGTCAGTGCCATTTCATCTTTTTGTTGTTGAGTAAAGTAAGGCCAGATCACGTCGGGCAGCAGCAGCAGCGTCTTGAAGAGACCGCCAAACTCGCACGTGAACTGGTAGGTGGCATCGGGCAGGTCTTCGGGCAGCGGCAGTGAATTGGGATGTCCGGGCGTGAAGGCGTTATAGAGTTGCGCGCAATAATAGTCGCGCAACTTGATGCCGTTGATGGTCACTTCGGGATCGACATGCATCAGGGGACCGGCCAGGGTGAGAGTCCTTTCCAAGGCCTCGAATTCCAACGACCGCTGACGCCACGGCGGATCATTCGGTTGCGGATATGTTTTACCCGGAACTACGGGAAATGAGAGGGGGATATCAATCGAAGCAACGTGCTTAAAAGCTCTTTCCAGGAGATAAGTGGCACACTCAATGTAATGCTGTTTGGTCATTCCGGTATAGGGACTCCGGCCTAAGTCAGGCAGCTTGACTTCATAGGCATTTTTCATGGCGAGGTTGTCTCCTGAGTTGCTAGGCATGGCTCTCTGGCAAAGTGGAATCGCAAAATTATACTCGTTTTCTGGCACACTCATATCGACCTGCCCCAGCTCAAGCGCAAATTTACGGCCTCGTGGTCTGAGAGTTGACGGATACTCATTTTTCTACTACAGTTTACGCAGCGGTGATGTGTCGCTGATCGCGGGGGCAGGATGCGCACTGACATTGCAGCACAAGCCACGTCTTTCATCCCTAGTCATCTGCCGCGTCAACTGACACTGCCCTATTCGACAAGGAGATAACTATCATGCCCAACGTCGTCATTCGACCCGGCACACTGGACGATGCTTACGCGACCTTTCACGTCTTTGAAGAAACGCTGCACGATCTCATCCGGCGGCTGGGTGAGACGAACGTCGAACCGTGGGACGAACCGGAAAAGATCGCACGGATGTGGATTGAGCGCCGCTCGCTGTTTGAGCACCTGGCCCGTGCAGCCGATCAGTTTTGGATCGCCCAACAAGATGATTGCGTGCTGGGCTTTGCGCGCTCGATCGTGCGCGATGACGTGCGGGAGTTGACAGAGTTCTTCATTCGACCGGTGGGACAATCGGCCGGGGTGGGCCGTGAACTCTTGACGCGAGCCTTTCCGGAGAACCCCGCCGAACGTAGGTTTATCATCGCCACCCTCGACACGCGCGCGCAGGTGCGTTACTTAAAAAGCGGTATGTACCCACAATTTCCCATCTGCTATTTCGGCAAAGCGCCCGAAGCGAGGGCCGTCGAAACCGATCTGGACTTCACGCCGCTCACGGCTGCGCCCGCACAGCTGGCGGTACTGGATGAGCTTGATCGCGCAGTGATCGGTTATCGCCGCAGTGAAGAACATCGCTGGTTACTAACGGATCGCTCGGGGTTTCTGTACACGCGCCAGGGCCGGCCGGCCGGCTACGGCTATACCGGCAAACGCAACGGACCATTCGCGCTGCTCGACGCACAGGATTATCCCGCCGTTTTAGCGCATGCCGAAGCGAACGCCGCGGGCCGCTGGGAACACTTCGGCGTCGAAGTGCCGATGATCAATCGGGTGGCCGTGGACTATCTGTTGCAGCGCGACTTTCGCCTGGATTCGTTCGTGGCCTTGTTCATGTGTGATGAACCGTTTGGGCGCTGGGAAAATTACATCCTCACGAGTCCGCCGTTGTTTGTGTGAAGGCAGGAAACTACAACCCTGACCGGGCAGCGCTCAAACTTTGCCGCAGCTTGGCCCGCGCCCGGCTCAAGCGCGACTTCACCGTGCCGAGGTGGCTGCGTGTGATGTCCGCGATCTCTTTGTCGCTCAATCCTTCCACATCGCTCAACACCAACACCGTCCGTTGATCGACGGACAAAGCAGCGATGTGCTGTTGCAGTACGGCGGCTAATTCGTGACGCTGGACGATGGTCTCCGGGCCGTCGTCGGGCGCGGGAAGGTCGAACTCGGAATCAGTGTCATCGCCGCTCAGGCCAGTCAGTGATGAAGCGGGCCGCCGCTTGTGATAGCGGAGGGCGTCGTAGCAGACATTGGTCACAATCCGATACAACCAGGCGTAGAAAGAACCGGTGCGAAAAGTGCGGATGTGGCGATAAGCCAGAATGAAAGCTTCTTGCGTGGCGTCTTCGGCACCGGCTTGATCACCCAGGATGCGATAGGCCAGATTGTAGACCCGATCCTGATGCATGAGCACCAGCGAGTTGAACGCTTCCAGATCGCCGCGGCTTGCGGCTTGAATGAGCGTCTCTTCGTCGGTCTGGAAACGAAGCGGGTAAGACCCGGTAAAGAAGGGTTGACTCAAAGCGTGTGCCATCGCTAACCTCTCCAAGATGATCGCAGGCTTCACTCCGCAGCGAACCCACATTCCGCCAAGCACCTTGCCTGGGCAAGTGCGCGCTAGCCTGCTTTCAAGAAGTTCTTGATCACGGTCACATACTCATCCAGCTTCGCAATCGATGCCACGTGCCCCGATCCATGAAAGGTGTGAAGACGAGCGTGTGGATGTAGCACCTTGAGTGCTTCACGCGCCGGGGCCTCCGCGATCGGATCATTGTCACCTTCCAATATCAAGCTGCGTCCCGGCCAATCTTTCAGATCGTCCGGCGTAAAAGCCGCACTGGCGTCAAAATCGATCGCCACTTGATAACGGCTCATCAGATCAGCTTTGCTCAAACGCGCGATCATTTCATTCGAATAGGCTTCCCAGAAGGGGAGCTGTGCCGGCGCATCGCGCAGCGATTTGCGTGTGGCGGCTCTGAGCATGACGCGAAGCAGACGCATGGGCAGCAGTCGCAGCAGCGCCACGAATTTGCGGTTTGCCCCCGCCCGATCGGGCTTGGGGCCGCCCGTGTGCGACAGCACCAACGACCGCACGCGCTGCGGATAACGTCGCACCAGGCACTGCGCCACCATCCCGCCATATGATCCGCCCAACACATGCGCCTGCTGGACGTCTTCTGCGTCGAGGATCCCGACGATGCCATCCACCAACTGCTTCACGGTCGTGAACACCCAGGGATAGTTCGGCGCGATCACGCAGTAGTCGTTCTCAAACGCCTGGATGTGCTGAAACGACATCTCGCCGAAACCCAGCAGTCCGGGCAGAATGAGCAGCGCTTCCGATCCACGCCCAGCGGCAAAGTATTCCCACGCGACGCCATTCACTACAACGTGCTTAAGCGAGTGACTTTCCCGAAAGTGAACGAGCTCGTCAACCGCCTGACGCGGAACATCCCGATCAGTGTGCTCGAACGCGGGCCGGTTGTGCCTGACCGTGCTCTTCTCTGCAATCATGTGGCTCCACCTTGTTTATCCAGAGTAAGTAGCTGCTCGACGCGGGCGAACAACTCCGCCGCTGGATGACCCTTCAGCAGCACCAGATCGGCAGGAGTTGTTTGCAGTTCCTGTTGTTCTTCGACGTGGTCAACTAATACCACCGTGCAGGCCTGTGGCGCGATCGTCTTGATCTGCGCCAACAGCGGCCCGATCTTTTCCCCGGGCAAATTGGCATCCAACACCACCAGCTGCGGTGGCGTGGCTGACGTGACCGCCAGCAGCGAGCGCGCATCTTCGACGCTGTGCACAGACTCGATCTGTGGCAGCCGGGCCAGCAGAGCCAGCAAGCTGTAACGCAAAGAAATTGGGCGTGCGGCGATCAGTGCCAGAGCGGGTAGATCCATCAATAAGTGTGCGACCTCGTACGCACTACGTTGACGAAATCTTACCGCGCCTGAGGTTGGCCCACATCGTCGGGCGGAGGGAAATTCGATCGGTCAAAGAGGACAATTGCAGAAACGAGCGGGGTACGTCAAATGGCCGAGGCGTCTACGTCAAATGACCGCGGGTGTGAAGCTCGGCACAAAACGCTGGGAAAACCGCGGTTGTGTCATTCTGAAGCGCGTCGCCCAACGCGCCTCCGCCGCTATAAGCGGCGGGTACACCCTGTCCCACGCTTCACGGGAGCGTGGGGGCGTCAGGCGAGGCGAGCGCCGAAGAATCTGTTTCGCAAAGCCATATTTGGACTCGAGGCTTCAGCCGGATGCGTGAATCATCGGCAAAACCGGCTACGCCAAGCGGCCCAGCGGCTTCCTGTGGAAGCCGAGTACACCGCACTGCACGCACAAAGTCCCCGAAGCGAAGCAGAGTGGGAGTGGGTACATGTGTGGGCAAGCCTCGAATCCAGTTAGTGAAAGACCTGCTATTAGAAGTCAAGAGGTCGAACCTTAAAAATCAGTGCTGAACTCGAACTTCGTAAGGACGATTCTCCTTGAGCACGATATAGATGCGCGTGATCAGTTTGCGACAGATGGCCCCGAGGGCGGTGCCATGCGACTTGCCTTCTTGACGTTTGCGATCGTAATAGGCACGCAGTTCCACATCATGCACGATGGCCATAGAGGCCGCCTGCCACAGCGCGTGCCGCAAATAGGGTGAGCCGCGTTTGCTCATGTGCATTTGACGCGCCCCGAACTGGCCGGTTTGATAGACTGTCGCGTCGATGCCGGCGTAGGCGACCAGTTTTTCGGGGGCGTCAAACCGCTGGATGTCACCGATCTCGGCCAGCAGGGCCGCGCCGGTGGTGGCTCCCACGCCCGGAACCGAGGTGAGATGTTGCGGGACTTGCGCCATGAGTTGCGCAAGAGCCTCGTCCACTTGGTCACGTTGCGCTTCGAGCAAGTCAATTTGGGCCAGCAAGCAGCGCACTTCGAGTTGCGCCGCATCGGCGCGGAAGCGCACGCCGACTGACTGCTGAGCCACCGCCTGGACGGCTTCGGCTTTCGTGCGGCCAAAACGACTGCGGCTGGCGGTCTTCAAGAGAGCGGTCAGTTCCGACAAGTCGAACGTGGCCAATTCCTGGGCCGAGGCGGCCTGAGCCAGCAGTTGTCGTGAACTGGTCAAAAACACGCTGGAAAACAGGGTTTCGTACTCCGGGAAGACGCGATCCAGAATGCTCAAGAGCTTGCGTTTCGCATCGCCGATTTGGTCCGTGAGGTGATAGCGAAACCGCGAGACTTCTTTCAGTTGCAGCAAGACTGGCGTCGTCGGGTGGGCGGGTGCCGGTTGACTGAAGCGCAAGAACTCTGCAATCCAAGCGGCGTCCGTGCGATCACTCTTGACCTTGCGGACCCCGCTCTTGCGAAAGGCGTGGACTTGCAAGGCGTTGAGCACCACCCCCGAGTAGTCCTGGTGGGTCAAGTCTTCATAGAGCGCCCACCAGTAGTGCCCCGTCGCTTCGAGACCGATCAGCACCGGCCCCGGCAGTTGGGCCAGGGCCTGCAGCAACTGATCAAACCCGGCGCGGGTGTTGTCAATCGTGAAGGGCCGGTGCACCGGTTGGCCGTGCTCATCCAATAAGGCAATCGCATGTTTACGTTTCGCGACATCGATGCCACAGTAGTACATGATCGTCTCCTGGTGACGGTGGGATAGAAGCCAGGCGACCTCTGAACTCTACGAGACTCTCAGCCTTGTGGGTGATACGCGACTTCAGCGCAACCTGCTTATTCGAGACCTCTCGTAGAGCCGAGGCGACAGTCTTTCAGTCGAGGCGAACCCTCAAGGACAACAACGTCGGCCTCAGCTTCTACGGAGATTATAGCAATCAACGCTGAGTTGATTGCCCAACTCATTTATACAAGGATACCACTCACATCTCCAAATGCGCCAACCCTTCGCGTTGGGCGTACAGCGCGGCCTGAGTGCGATTGGCCAGATGCAGCTTGCTCAGGATGTTGCTGACGTGCGTGCGCACCGTGCGTTCGCCGATGACCAGCTGCGTGGCGATCTCTTGATTGGACAGGCCGCGCGCCACCAGCGCCAGCACCTGCGCTTCGCGCTCCGTCAATTGTTCCTCA
>JAUQXC010000545.1 GCA_030834825.1 Thermoflexales bacterium | reverse complement strand
AGCAGGAGCATGGCGTAAATCAAAATGGGAATCCGCTCTAGTGCAACGCGATTTTGAATGGGAGCACGCCGCTGGGCCGGGGAAAGCGCCCGGCATCTTCGAGGACGGCGGCCAGAGTTTTTTGCAGTAGAGCCGTGAAGGTGTAATACGAAATGTGCGCCCGACTTAGCTGGGGTCGGGCGCATGGTCTTGACACAGTTGATTTCTCGGCGACTGCCCGCTCAAGCGAGACGTCGGTTTGTACGGAAAATGGTCAAAGCGCATTCTGGGGTGGCACGCACGAGCGGGATAGGCGTCAGGCCGGCGCTAACTCCCTGGCCTCGTGCACGGCGGCGATGAGCTTGCGCAGGAGCACCTCGCGCTGTTTCAGATCTTCCTTGTACTGATAGCGATGGGTGGCGCTGATTTCGCCGCGCAGATCGGTCAGGTACGCCGCCAGCATTTCTTCCAACAGGTCGCGCTCTTCCAGGGTGATGTCGATGTGAAGCATGGTTGCCTCCTTGTACTAACGCTGGCCACTCCGGCTTCACTTTCATTGTACTCCCGTTTTGGGCGAAATCAACACCCAGTCAGGCCACCCCCGCCCACTTCAAGGCAATCGCAATCAAGGCGTTCCAGGTGTAGCCAGAACGATTGGGATCGATGGCGCCTTCCACACCGGGAGCCAGAATGATGATCTCTTTGGAGCGGCGATCCTTGGCGAGCTCGACGCGCACCAGCGTTTCGATCAGCGCCTTCAAGTTTTTATCGGGTGCGATCTTGTAACGCAGGGCCAGTGCAATCAACGAATACATGGGCCAGTAGCCGCCGTTTTGATAGTGCCCCGGCTCATTGAGAACGGGAACATGATAACGCTCCGGAGGCAGGAAGGAACCGTCGGCTGCGCAGATGATCTTGAGACCCGCCAGGGTCTGGTCCTTTTTATAAACACTGGCCAGCGCGACATAGCGATCGACCATACTCAGGATCATCTCATCGGGCAGGGCGCTTTCTTTATAGAGCCAGCGCAGCATGAATTCCGGGAACAGCACACTGATGTCGAGTTTGTCTGCCCACCACGAATCTTTGCCCATGGCCACGATGCCGAGATCGGGTCGGAAGTATTCCGTGTAGCGCGCGCGGGCCCGCTCGTAATCGGCGACGACGACCTGGCCCCAGCCCTGTTCCAGCATGGCACGCGCGGCGAGGGCGTACAGCCCTTGGTTGTGCGCCACCCGCTCGGGTGTTTCAAACAGGACCGTGTCGGCCCAATAGCAAAACGGCTGTGCGGGCGTCACGTGGAAATCGTCATGGACGTGAGTCTTCACAAACTGCCAGGCTTTTTCAACGTATGTGGGATCTACTTTGATCCGGTTGCGCTTCAACCAGGCCGCCCAGCTGACGAACAACAGCGACGAATCGTCGTCCCAGATTTGAAACAGGTATTCGTTCTTGGGATCGAACGGCACAGCACAGCGAATCTGGCCGGTATCCGCGTTTTGTGCCTCGACAAACCAGCGGTAACACTCGGCGCTGAGGTTGACGTCGTTCAGGGCCAGCGGGCCGTAAAAGGCATCGCGCACAAAAGTGGCCTTGGGATAGACATGGCTGCTCAACATGGCGCGGCGCCGATTCTTAACGACGATATTGTTGCGGGCGTCGGTGAGAGAGTAGCGCAGCAGCGGTGTGATGGAAGACGCGGCTGCGACACGGCTTTCGCCCATGACCGTGGTATACGCTTGTGAGACGGCCAGCACGGCGCCGGTCACACCCAGCATCTTCAAAACATCGCGACGAGAAGGATTCTGTGGCTTGGTCATTTTATTCTCCCCATAAGATTTCGTGATAGGTCTGCATGACGGCGTGCGCCAGCTTGTCGGAATCGTGCCGCCAGGGACATGCCTCATCGATGACCTCGGCCGCCACAAGGCGCGGTGTCCCGTCCAGCGTGGTGAAGTGAACGATCTCGCCGACTCCGGCGGGCGCGTTATCCCACCGCACGTTGACGCGTGAATTCGCCAGCACAACGTCGAGAATGCCGGTTCCGATGTGCTGCTCCAACGCGCGCACATGATCGTGCACGGTATAGCCGTCGGTTTCACCGTGCTGCGTGGCGACGTTGCAGACATACAGCTTAATGGCGCGGCTGGCGCGCAGCGCTTCCGGCATCGTGTCGATGAGCAGGTTGGGCAGCACGCTGGTGTAGAGACTGCCCGGCCCCAGGACGATCAGATCGGCGTCGAGAATGGCGTGAACGGTCTCCGGATAGGCGCGCACCCGATCGGGTTTGAGGAAGACCCGCTCGATCGATCCGCCAAAGTGCGTAATATTCGACTCACCCTCGACCTGTTCCAGGTCCGTTCCGTTGCGCACTTCGGCGCACAGCGTTACATCGCTCAATGTGCTGGGCATGATACGACCTGTAATCGCCAGCACGTGACTGGATTCGATCAAGGCCTGCTCAAATGATCCGGCGATGTCGGCCATGGCCGTGATGAACAGGTTGCCCAGCGCGTGCCCGTCCAGGTCCTGTTGGGTGGGCGAGAAGCGGTATTGAAACAGCTGCGTGGTCAACGCTTCGTCGTCGGCCAGCGCGGCGAGGCAGTTGCGAAAATCGCCCGGCGGCAGCACGCCCAGTTCACGGCGCAGTCGCCCGCTCGATCCGCCGTCGTCGGCCACCGTGACAATGGCGGTAATGTTGGAGGTGTGGTGCTTCAAGCTGCGCAGCAAGGTCGAGAGGCCGGTTCCGCCGCCAATGGCGACTACCTTGGGGCCGCGTTCGCGCTGGCGATGTTCGACCAGAGCCTGTGCCACGGGTTTGCTGCCCTGCCGCGTGAAAGGCGCGAGGATCGATCGGCTGAGCTGATAAGCCGCGATCGCGAGGGCGGCCACCCCGAGGAGGCCGATGACGATTGCCCGCTCAAGCCGTGGCAGGAATTGGAGCGTGAGGTAATACGTCACATCCGGCAAGTCAGTGTTGCGGTAAACATCGATCAGGACAACCGTCAGCGCCAACGACA
>JAUQXC010000544.1 GCA_030834825.1 Thermoflexales bacterium | reverse complement strand
ATGTCGTGCAGGTCCAGCATCTCGCCGGAGTGGGCCATCGCCAGGGTCAGGTCGGCGGTCTCGCGGCGCGTCATGCCGCGGAAAAAGATCGTCATGCACCACGCGGCGGCTTGATAATCGGGAATGTCGCCACGCGCATAGCCGCCGACGAAGAACTCGATCTCGTCATGACTCAGTTCACCTCCGTCGCGTTTCTTCTCGATAATGTCGGTCACTCGCATAATGGCTCTCTTTTCTTGCGCCGGCTGTCCCTCATTCTCGCAGAGGACGGCCTCCCCGCGGCATGCGGCGGGCATCCATCACTTCTGCCGGGGCTGGGGTCAGCGGGCGAATGGTGTTGGGTTTGGGATGGTCCAGATAGTGATCCATGGCAGCGCGGCCCGCTTCGATCAGTTGCGCCGTCTTGGAGAAGTCAAATAGATCCAGCTCGGCAAAAGCCGGGATGTTGACGTGATGTACCAGGGCGCCGGCTTGGGCGGCATCGCGCAGATCGTCGATCAACTGTTCGCGCAGCGACGTCACCAGCGTCTGCGCGGCGATGGGCAGTACGCCGTGAATGAGTTGCGTCTTGTAAAGACTGGGTTCTAAGTCGATAACGTACAACTCCGTCGCGCCGCGCAGCAGCGCCACCTCGATCGGCACGACGGCGGTCACGCCGCCGTCGGTCAACTGAAAGCCGTCGATGACGACGGGCGGGAGCACGATCGGGAATGAGGCACTCGCCAATACCGGATCAAGCAGTTCCGTATCCGGCTCGTCACCAAAGATGATCGTCGTGGCCGAGAGAATATCGGCGGTGACGGCGTAGAACGGCACCTTCAACGCGCGGAAGGTGCGCGCTTCCGGCGGGATGTAGCGCTCGAGCGTGCGGCGGAAATTAGCGCCGCTCATCAAGCTGTCCCGCCCGATCAGCACGCGCCAGGCCATGGTCAACTTGTTGCCGGGGAAGATGTCATCTTTTCGGGTCGCGAGCCATTTCTGTGCCAGGCGTTCCAGGCCTGCAGCTGTGGGGTCGTAGGCGTAGTACACCCCGTTCAACGCCCCCGCCGAGGTGCCTGCCACCAGATTGGCTTTGATGCCGTGCGCCGCCAGCGATTGCAAAGCGCCGACTTGCAGCGCGCCGCGGTTGGCCCCGCCACTAAGGACAAACCCGATCATGTTGTTCTCCTAAGAGTATCTTCCAAGATTACAGTCGCTTGCGCCGCACGTATTGCTTGAGCAAAAGATACAACACCAGGGGCGTGATGATCATCAGTAGCATGGCGCTGAGGAACAGCAACCTGGCCTCCAGCGGTGCGGGCACTTCATAGGTGCTGCCAAAGAAATTCATGCCAAAGAAGCCGGTGAAAAACGTCAGGGGTAGGCCCAGCACCGTGACCATGGTCAAAATGCGCATCACCTCGTTGAGGCGATTCGAGACGGCTGACAGATAGATATCCAGCGCACCGCCGATCAGATCGCGCAGCCCTTCGTTGATGTCGTGCAGCCGCACCAGGTGATCGTACACGCCGCGGAAATAGACGCGCTCTCTGGCGTCGACGACGCGATATTCGTCGCGGGCCAGTCGGTTCAGCACTTCGCGCTGGGGTGAGAGGATGCGCCGCAGTTGAATGGCGGCGCGCTTCAACATGAAAATACGTGGCAAGGTTCCTTTGGTCGGTTCGCTAAAGACCTCATCTTCCAGATCGTTCGCGACCTCGTCCAGCGCGTCGAGGCAGGGCATGAAGTCCGCCACGATGGTATCCGCCAACTCAAAAAGCAGATAATCGGCGCCGCGCTGCAAGCGGCGGGCATCCCGCAGGTAGATCGAACGCAAGCGTTCGATGGCGTTGACGTGCTCCGTATGATGGGTCACCAGATAGTTCGGCCCCAGGAAGATATCCACCTCGTGGCTGTCCACTTCCAGCTGCACCCGCTCAAAGTCGACGGCGTACAGCACCAGATAGAGGTACTCATCCCAGTCGTCGATCTTGGGTAGATGAGTCTCGATCAGCGCATCTTCCACGGCGAGGGGATGGAACCCGAACGTCTCTGTCAGCAGCGGTTGATAATCTTCCGCCCCTTCGCCGTTAAGATCGACCCAGATCAAATTGCGCTTGACCTTGAGAGCGTTCGCCAGCTGTGCGGGTTCCAGCTCGATCATGGCCGCGCCCTGGGTTGAACGACAAAGAATGCGAATCATGCCCGGTGCCTCTGGTCGCAAGATGCGCTGATTATACCTTTAACTCACGGCGTGGGGCAAAACGGCTCATCTGACTGCCCGTGTCCTGCGAAGCACCCTTTAGGGTCGAAGCGGCGGGCCGCCTAGCGTGAGCGGGATTATCGCCAGGTGCTCCCGGCGGATGTACCCATCCGCCGTCCCCAAGCGCTGGATGGGTACATCCAGCGTGAGCACTTCCCGTTGAAGACGGAAGAACCGGCAAAATAAAAGCCCTCCGCGGTTGACGGAGGGCTGGGACCCCATGCGCGACGAACTACTTGACGATCAATTCGCCGACCATGCCGGCCTCTTTATGACCGGCGATGTTGCAATCGATGGGATAGGTCGTGGCCTCAGTGGGCGTAAACTCCAGCGTTTGGGTTTCGCCCGGCTGCGTCGTGATCTTGGATAACTCCTGCGAACCATCCGGACTGAGAATGACAAAGTTGTGCTCCACCGTTCCCTTATTGGTGATTTTGAAGGTGATCTTTTGCCCGGCAGTGACTTCAAACTTGTTCGGCTTGAACTCAAATTCGGTGGCCGTAACGTTGAAACTCTTGCCTCCGCTGCCACCGCTGACGGGAGCCTTGGTTCCACCAATCGTTCCCCCGCTGCACGCTGCTAGTGAAGCGATGATCAATAGACCCACCAGTGCCGACAACATGACACGCTGCGACTTCATTGCTGCATCCTCCCTTGGTAATGTGTGATATTTGGAACAACTGTAAAAATTGTACCATATTGAGGATGCCCGCGCGGGTGATGGTCTCGCCCCTACGGTTAGCCCGGCCGTCTTCGTTAATCATTGTCGTTGGAGTCTTCCCCTTCATTAGCAGCGTTGGAATCATCGTCATCAGTATCATGGTTGTTTTCGTTGCCGTTAGAATTGTCGCCGTCGTCGCCGCCGTCGTCGTCATTGGAATTGTCATCAGGGCCGTTCTGGTTCTCGTTCGAGTTCTGATCGTCGTTACTATTGGAGTTGTTGCCTCCGCCACCATCCTCAGCCAGTTCAATGCGCGTTGCGATGAGGCGACCATCAGCATAGCGCAAAGCTCGCACCTGCACGCGTTGCCCTACGGTGATGCTATCGCGAATTTCGGTGTTCGCATCAACAACGATCGTCGTGCCGTCGATGTTCCACATTTCGGTGTCAATGGCCATAACGTTGCCGGTAAACTCCACTTCGACCGGTTGCGGCGTGGCCGTGGGTCGCGGTGTCGTCGTCGGGCGTGGTGTGGCCGTCGGCGGAACCATCGTCGTTGGCGTGACGGTTCGGGGCGCCTCTGGTGTTGCGGTGATCGGCGGCGTCTGGGTTGCTTCCGGTGTCGGTGTAACTCCCGGCTCGCGGGATGATTCGATCGAGATGGAGTCGGCTCGTAGACCGTTCGGCCCGGTCACACCGCGTACTTCCGCCACCCGATTGATCTGCGGCGTCCCCACGATCTGGGTGTTGGCCTGGATCTGCACCACCAGGCCGGATACGATCCAGGCTTCGGGTTGCAGCGCTTCGATCGTCCCCGTGAAGGCCACTTCGCTCGGCCGTCCGGCGCTGAGCAACTGCTTGACTTCATCACGGCGGCGTTGCGCGAACTGATCGGTCAGTGACTCGCGCGCGGCGGCGCTGCCGCTGAGACTGAACTGCGTACTCTCGACCGTGCGTTTCAAACCATAGAGAGGATCACCCGGCAGCGCCGAGCCGGAGGCAGCCACAGCGCCGGCGCCCAGCACCACGACGACGAGTGTGGTAGCGATGAACCCGGCCGCGAGGCGTGGCAGGAAGCCGACCTTCTTGCGGGACGCAGTCCGGCGCAACAGGTCGGCCTGGGCCATGAACTTTTGACGCGCCTGCATTTTGGCTGCTTCCGATGGTTCCCGGCGTAGGGTGGTCAGCCCAGCGGCGGTCTCCAGCAGCGGACGCAGCTGGGCTGCTTCGTGCGGATAGCGTGCCAGAATGCGATCGGGCGATTCACCCTGGGCTAGCGAGTCCAGACATTCGATCAATTTAATTTCCAGTTGTGCGTCCATCAGTCCACCACCTTCGGCGACAGCTGACGGGCCAGCGCCGCGACGGCACGCGCTTGCAGCTGCTTGATGGCTCCCTCGCTTTTGCCCAGAGCGCGGGCCACGTCTTGAATGGGCATGTCCGATCCAAAGCGCAGGCTTAAGACGTGGCGTTGTTCTTCGGTCAGATCCTGCATGGCGCGCTGCACACTTTCCCGGGTCAACTTTCCTTCCACAATGTCTGCCGGATCTGGGTTGGTGCTGGCCAGCGATTCGTCCAGTTCCACCTGCGGAGTGCGATAGGTCTGGCGATGATGATCGCTGACCACCCGGGCGGCCACGCCGTACAGCCAGCCGCGCAGGGTGTTTTGTGGCGCGTGTTTGTCGCGCAGCGCGGTGAGCAAACGTGTGAACACTTCGCTGGTCAGATCCTCTGCCGTGGCGTGGTCGCTGACGCGAAACACGACGTAGCGGAAGATCGAGGTGTAATAGGTGTCGTGAATGTGGGCTAAGGCTTCCGGATCGAGTTGGCGCGCCCGGCTCAGCAAGGTGAGTTCGTCTTGCACCGGCAGTGTCCTTCCATCGAACGAAGTGACCACGGCATAATCAATCATCCCCCGCGATCGATTATGATCGATTATATCATTGGATTGAACTCGTTCGGCAGCCGGCATTGAACCTCACCCTGGCGCCCCTCTCCTGACTTTCAAGAGAAGGGCGCAGAGAAGCTATTCTACTGCTTGTGCTTAGTCATCATTCCCGTTGTCGTCATTGACGTTTCCATTATCATTCGCGTCGTTCGAATTGCCGTCGTCGTTGTCGTTAGCGTCATTCGAGTTGCCATCCTCGTCATCGTCGTCATTCTCGTTAGCATCATTCGAATTGCCATCCTCGTCATTCTCGTTAGCGTCATTCGAATTGCCGTCGTCATCATTCTCGTTGTCGTCGTTCGAATTGCCGTTGCCGTTGTCGTCATTCTCGTTGTCGTCATTCGAATTGCCGTTGCCGTCGTCGTCATTCTCGTTGTCATCATTCGAATTGCCGTTGCCGTTGTCATCGTTCGAGTTGCCGTTGTCATTGGAATTACTATTGCCGTTGTCATCATCGTCGGCGGGTTCGATCTCGCGCGCCCACAATGAGCCATCGGCTTGACGAACAGCATGCACCTTGGCCAGGGTGCCAATCTCCAGACCGGGCTTGATTTCCGTCGCTGTCGTCACGGCCACTGCGCGTCCACCCACCACCCACATATCGCTGGCCATCACTTCGACCGCGCCGGTAAACTCGAATTCGTTGCGCACGGGCGTGGTTGGTGTGGGCAGCGGCGAGGCCAGGGTGGACCCAGCTGCCGAGGCTGCCGCCGGCTGCGCGCTGGAGTTAAGGCGGGGCGTCGTCAGTGCACCGGCTTCGTTGGCGTTGGAGGCCGCACTGTTGTCGTTGCCACGTTCGGTCGAGGCAGGTTGAGCGCCCCCTCCGCGCGTAAGCGAATCCGGCACACACGCCGTCACTATCAACAGGCTGGCCCCGAGCAGGGCCGACATCTTGTGGAATTTGGATATGGGTTTCATGAGTATGCTCTCCTTTGCAATCCGTTGGTTGCTTCTAAAGTCGCCACAGGGGAGAAAAAGTCACGGGGTGATGGATTAAGAACAGCTGGCTCTTCCGGGTTGAGCGGGATTATCAGCAAATGCTCCTGGCGGATGGCACATCCGCCGTTCGTGAACGCTCGCGTAGCGTGTGACCATCCAGCCAGAGCAATTCCCGTTGAAGTCGGAAGACCCGAACAGCTAAACGAATGAGGCAGCGACAGAGCGCCAGATGCAGGTGGCAGCGCCGGGTCGATCCCATGACCCATGACTACTGACTCACCTCAAACACCACCGCGTATTTGTCGCGGAAGACTTCCTTCAGTCCCGGATCGTTCCTCGCCTGTTTGAGGAAAGCGGTGTGCTTGAGATCGGTGATCACGTATTCGCCGCCAAAGCGCGATCGGATGTGGACACCGGGCCGCTCCACTTTGCCCTGCGTGATCTTTACCCACTCATCATACAACGCGGCGTCGTACAACTGCATGTAAGTGGGATCGAGGCCGATAGTGTAGACGTTGGCTGGATTATAGAAGAACAGGCGGGGGAAGTCGTCCCAATCGGTCTGGAAGATCAGCGCGCCCGGTTCGGCATGTTGCGTGATCCAGTATGAGGCAGCCGCGTAAGTGTCGGCAGGTTTGGATTGATCGGCCAGCGTGGCGCGGGCCTGCGTGACAGTGATGATCAACGGCGCGATCAGGATTGCCAGCAAGCCGATGGGATACCAGCGCTTGTGGCGCACGTCAACGACTTGCGTGGGCGAGTTAGCAACTCGTCCTACGGCCAAGGCCGTGAAGATCAACGCAAAGGCCGGAAAGTATTCGATGAAGCGGCGTGATTTGAAGGTGAGCAGGCCGAAGAGCACAGCCAGTACGAACGCAGTCAACGTGGCGCGATCGAACTTCTTTCCGCGCCAGCCCAGTGCGAAAATGCCGGCTATAAAGGCGGCCATCGCGAAGCCGCTGTTTTCGATCAGGACCCAGGTGTCGTAAGGATACCACTCGTTGCCCACGCTGACGCCCAGCTCGCCAATTTTGGGTGCAAGATGGTTGACGATGAAGGCGATGTTCTGCGGAAAGTATGGATTGACGATCAATCCCAGTGCGATTCCCACGGCAGGATAGATCACCGCTTTCCATTCGATTCGTCGTTCGCTGAGGAAAGCGGCTACCGCATACACCACGGCCAGCACGATCAACAGTGGAAAGGCGTTATACAGCCACACATACAGAAAGCCGAGCGGGATCAGCCACGTGAACTTGCGTTGCAGCAACAGGTGCAGTCCCAACGCCAGCACCAGCAGCGAAGCGGCCTGCGCGCGTGGCATGCTCATGCGATATAAAAACGCCTCTGAAACGGCGAACAGGCCCAACGCCCAGAGCGCAGCATAGCGTATTTTTTGTCCGCGCAGTAGCCACCAGATCGCAACACAGGCTGCGGCAGGCAGGAAGCTGCTGGCCCACTTGGCGGCGACCAACGTCGCCTGATCCGATCCACCTGCAAAGAGTGCGAGATAGACGTGATAGAGCAGGTGATGATCGTAGAAGGCGTCTTGATTGAGGATGCTCAGTGGCAGCCAGGTGAAGGGCACACGCAAGCCATGCTCGCGCATTAACGCCGCCATCCGCAGGTGATAGAAACCATCGTTGTCGGCCAGCGCCGAGGTGCCGAACTGGACGAAGGCGAAGAGGGCGCTGAAGAGCGCA
>JAUQXC010000047.1 GCA_030834825.1 Thermoflexales bacterium | reverse complement strand
TCCGACCCCTCGTCGCAGGGCGTCTTAACAAGTTGTGTATAATGCAATGACGTTGTATAATGCCCAACTATGACTGAGATTCAATCTCTCGCCCGTGGACTGAAAATCCTTGACCTGCTCGGTCAGGCTTCCGACGGTATCAGCATCACCGAGTTGGCTGAAACCCTGAAGGTGGACAAGGGGAGTGCCTCGCGGTTGGTGTCCACACTGGCGCGTTACGGTTACGCGGAAAAGGATGAGGTCACCCGCCGTTATCACCTCGGACCGCAAGTGGTTGGTCTTAGCCGCAGTGTATTGACCCGCCTGCCGTTGCGCGAGGCGGCCAAGTCTTATCTGCGCCAGTTAATGGAACGCACTGGCGAATGCGCGCATCTGGCCGTCCCGGCTCAGGGAAAAGTGCTCTACATCGACCAGGTCGAATCGCCTGCCACGCTCCGGGTCAACGCCGAGGTCGGGACGATGAATCCGTTGCATTGCACCGCCCTGGGCAAAGCGCTGCTCGCTTTTGGCGATGTCGAAATTCCTGGCACGCTCGAACGCTTCACACCGCGGACAATTAAAAGCAAACGGACACTGCAAGGGCATCTGGAGGAAATTCGTCGAATCGGCTACGCGGTGGATGATGAGGAATTCGATCCTGGTGTGCGCTGTATAGCCGTGCCTATTTTTGACTTCCGCGACAAAGTGATTGGAGCGATCGGGATTTCCGGTCCATCCACCCGCATCACGCCCGAACGGCTTCCGCAGTTGGCCGTGATGGTGGTAGAGATCGGGAAGGCGCTTTCAGAGCGCATGACTTTCACCCGCTAGGATTCACCTGCGGTTCATCCGCAGGCGTGCTTGTTGAAGAAACGAGACTGCTGTGGACAAAAAACCATCTCACCCCGAATTGACTCGACAGCGGAGGGAACACGCGGCGGCTTTGTCACAAAGCTGTCTTTCCCCGCGTCTTGACCTGACGCTCTCTGAAGCGCTGGTCCTCGGCCTGTTGCGGCAAGGAGTGAAGACTTATTTCACGGTCTTGGGTCATGGTTCGACGGAAGTGGGCGAAGTCTTGCGCGTTTATCAAGAGGCCGGGCAGGTCAAGGTCTATGGTGTGCGGAGCGAGATCGAAGCTTCGCATGCCTCAGCTGCTCTGCGTTGGGTAACGAGTGAAAAGGCGGCAGTGGTGACATCGATCGGACCGGGTGCACTGCAAGCTCTGGCCGCCTCTCTCGCGCCCGCTTCAGACGGGCTCGGCGTTTGGTATCTCTTCGGCGATGAGACCACAGAGGATGAAGGTTTCAACATGCAGCAAGTCTCAAAGCATGAGCAGGGATTGTTTCTGCAATTAGCGGCCACCCTGGGACGTGCTTACAGTCTGCATACTCCGCTGGCACTCGCGACCGCCCTCCAGCGAGGCGCGGTAACGGTGGATCATCCGACTCGTCCCGGGCCTTACTATTTGTTCCTACCGCTGAACACACAGGCGTCCTGGCTCTCGGATTTCAACCTTGATGAATTGCCGGAAGTACAACCGCTTGTGCTGGGTGCGGCGGCGGGTGACTACGCCTGCGCCGCACAGTGGATCCGTGAAGCGGAACGAGCGCTGGTCAAGGTTGGCGGCGGCGGACAGGACGCAGGTCCGGAGTTGACGGTTTTGCTCGAACGCACAGGCGGAGTTCTCGTCCATACGCCGATTGCGACGGGGTGCATCCCGTACGCCCATCCGCAAAATATGACAGTCGGCGGTTCGAAGGGATCGCTTTGCGGCAACTACGCGATGGAAAATGCCGACCTGTTGATTGCAGTAGGGACACGGGCGGTCTGCCAGTCAGACTGTTCCCGGACAGGGTATCCCAACGTGAAGCGGGTCATTAACATCAATGCAGATGTGGATGACGCCACACACTACCGGCATACCCTGGCACTGGTCGGGGATGTGCGCCGGACGCTGGGGAGACTGAATGAGGCTCTCGGTTCTGAGAAAAGGGATCAAGCGCTATGGCTGAATGCGTGCGCCGAGAAGAAGATGGCCTGGCAGTCCTTCAAGCATCAACGGGTTTTGAATCCCATTTTGCATGACGAGTACTGGGGTGGACCGGTGCTGACCCAGCCTGCCGCCATTCAGATTGCCACGGATTGGGCCAAAGCGCGACGGGCAGTCTGTTTCTTTGACGCGGGAGATGTGCAAGCTAACGGCTTCCAGGTGGTCGAGGATGAGCACCCGGGTCAAACCTTCACCGAGACCGGAGCGAGCTACATGGGATTCGCTGTCTCGGCGCTTCTGGCCACGGGTGTGGCCTCGAAACCGTTTTATGCCCTGGCGCTGACCGGTGATGGGTCATTCACGATGAACCCACAAATCCTAATTGATGGCACAGAGCATGGGGCGTGCGGCTGCATCCTCTTGCTCGACAATGGGCGAATGGGTGCGATCACCGGCCTCCAAAATGACCAGTATGGACAGGGCTTTGCCACCTGGAACACTATCCGTATCAATTATCTAGCCTGGACGCGCGCTGTCCCTGGTCTCTTGGCACTAGACGGAGGGCGAACACCGGAGATGCTCATGGCTGCTTTGGAACTTGCGGGAAAACATACCGGGCTGACTCTCATCCATGTGCCGGTTTACTTTGGTCCCAATTCGTTGGGCGGAATGGGGGTCTATGGCCGCTGGAACGTAGGTAACTGGTGCGAGGATGTACAGAACATGCGCCACACGATCGGGTTGTAGAAGATTCAAACACAATGTCCCTCACACGACAGCCACATTGGACAAAAACAATGACTGCACTTACTCCCGAAAAAGTATCCGAACTGGAAGAAATGGCCCGCCGCTTGCGCGTGGACAGCTTGCGACTGATCCATCGTCGTGGGGCGGGACATCCGGGCGGGGCCTTGTCAGCAGCAGAGATCATAGCCGTGCTCTATTTTCATATCCTGCGTATTAACCCTGCAAATCCAACCTGGAACGAGCGCGATCGCTTCATCTTGAGCAAGGGACACGGCTCCGCGATGCTGTACGCGGCACTCGCCCGACGCGGCTTTTTCCCACTCTCCGATCTCGATAATTGGGGTGCGGTGGATTGCCCGCATCAGGGTCATCCTGATCGGTTCAAAACCCCCGGCGTGGATATGACCAGCGGCCTGCTCGGTCATGGGGTGGCCATCGGCGTTGGACTGGCCTTGGCCGCGCGACTGAAGAAACAGAACTATCACACTTACGTTCTGCTGGGCGATGGCGAGTCCCAGGGCGGGATTGTCTGGGAAGGAGCGATGGCAGCGGCTAAGTATCAACTGTCGAACCTGACCGCCATTTTGGATTACAACAATGTTCAACTGGACGGTCCGGTCCATGAGGTCATGCCGCTTGAGCCACTGGCCGATAAGTGGTCGGCATGGGGCTGGCGCGTGCTGGAGGTCAACGGGCACGAGGTCCGGCAGGTGGTGGATGCGCTAAGGATGGCCATCCAGATCCATGACCGGCCAACGATCCTCCTCGCGCATACAACCAAGGGCAAGGGTGTCTCGTTCATGGAAAACCAAGCCTCTTGGCACGGGAATGTCCCGAATGCTGAACAGCTCAACCAGGCGCTGGCTGAACTCGGGGAGGCAATGCATGAGTGAGCTCTCAATGCGTGAAGCTTATGGGCGGGCGTTGGCTGAGTATGGCGAGCTGAATCCGAGCGTGATTGCATTGGACGTGGATACAGCCGCATCCACACTCTCCAATTTCTTCGCGGCGCGGTTTCCGGAGCGTTTCTTCAATCTTGGTATTGCCGAACCTTGCATGGTGGATGTCGCAGCGGGCCTGGCGTTGGGCGGATTCGTGCCGTTCATCAACGGCTTTGCCTCGATCCTTTCCCTACGGGCGCTGGAACAAATCCGCACTTGTGTTTGCTATGCTCGCACGAATGTCAAAATCGCCGCCAGTTATGCGGGCGTATCGGACTTCAAGGATGGCGCAACACATTATTCGATCACGGACCTGGCGAATTTGCGCGCTCTGCCGGGGATGACCGTCATCGTCCCGGCGGACGCGGCCGAGGCGGCGGTTTGGGTGCCACTGGTGGCGGAGTTCGATGGTCCGGTCTATTTGCGCATCAGCCGCGCAGGCGCGTTGCCAGTTCATCAACCAGGGACACCGCTGCATATCGGAAAGGGGCGTACCCTGCGTCCGGGACGTGACCTGACATTGATCGCGACCGGTTCGATGGTGGGCCGTTGCGCCGTAGCCGCGGAGCAGTTGTCAGTGCAGGGAATTGAAGCCCGCCTCCTGGAGATCCATACGCTCAAGCCGCTCGACGGTGAGCTGTTGCTCCAGGCCGCTGAGGAGACCGGAGCGTTGGTCACCGCCGAGGAACACAGCATTATCGGTGGGTTGGGCAGTGCGGTGGCTGAGACGTTGGCTGAAAGATGTCCCACACCGCTGGAGCGGATCGGTATCCGCGATCATTTCTGTCCTACGGGGCGTGATCTGGACCAGTTGATGGACGCTTGCGGGCTCTCCGTCACAGGCATCATCGCCGCAGCACAGCGGGCGCTGAGGCGGAAAGATCATTCACTCCAAGACACGAAGAGAAAAAGAAAACTACAATGAAAATAGCTGTCATCAACGAGATCAGCGCGGCAGATAAGAACGCTGACATCTTGCAGGCTCTCGAAGGCCGCGGTCACGAAATCCTGAATCTGGGTAACACGACGGGCAACGATTCGCCGAGACTCCTCTACATCCATACCGGATTGATGTCGGCTTTGCTGTTGAATCTCCGGGCAGTGGATTTTGTTATCGGCGGCTGCGGAACCGGGTTGGGTTTTTTCAACGCAGTGATGCAATATCCCGGTGTGTTCTGCGGGCATTTGCTCAATCCGCTGGACGCGTTCCTCTTTGCCCGTATCAACGCTGGGAACTGCGTCTCCTTGGCGCTCAATCAGGGTTACGGTTGGGCCGGGGATGTGAACTTGCGCTTTATCTTCGACAATCTTTTCACACCTGAAGTCGGGAGCGGCTATCCCCTTCACCGCGCCGACCCGCAGCGTCAAGGACGCGAATTACTCGTGCAGATTTCACAGGTTACGCATCGCTCGATGGCAGAGATTCTGATGTCGCTGCCTGAAAATGTCGTGCGCCCGGCGCTGATGTTCACGGCATTTCGTCCGGTGTTGGAAGAATCTGCTAGAGCCTATACGGACATCCAGTCCGTGCTAACGAAGTTACTCCGGTAAGGAGGGGTATGGAAGAGAAGACGGACAAGTTGCCCACACGCACCAAAGTGTTCTACGGTATCGGCGATCTTGGCAACGCCCTAGTCAACTCGGCGCTTCAGTTCTTTCTGATGAAGTTCTACACCGATGCCGCCCTGGTCCCTCCCGTTCTGGCCGGCAACGCATTGCTGATAGGCAAAAGTTGGGACACGGTCAACGATCCCCTTTTCGGCTGGATCAGCGATCGGACAAAATCCCGATTTGGAAAGCGGCGCGTCTTCATGATTTTCGGCGCCATCCCATTGGCGCTGGCCACTGCTCTTCTCTGGTTCGTCCCGGCGGCGGATCGGATCGGGGCCTTTATCTGGATTGCAGCCACCTTCGTGCTGTTCGACACCGTTTGGACGCTGACCAACGTCCCGTACTATGCCTTGACCTCGGAACTGACCGATGATTACGATGAGCGTTCCAGTCTGACTACCTACCGCATGGCGATGGCTGTTCCTGCTTATTTGGTAGGCGCGGCGCTGACTCCAGCCATCGTGGGCTTGTTTGCCCTGCAGCAGACGGGTTACGCCTTCATCGGAATTGCTTATGGTCTCCTGGCCGGCTCAGCATTGCTCATCTCGGCCTGGGGCATTCGTGAGCGAAAGGGACTGGCTGTCTCTATTCCGGAGCCATCGCCGCTCAAGTCGCTCGCCGTAGCGTTGAAGAATAAGCCGTTCGTGCGGCTGTGTGCGACCTATTTCGTGATCAATGTTTCCTTCGCGTTTATCAAAGTCTTGATGGTATATTACATTGAGTACCAGTTGTTGATGAAAGCGGAAACTTCGCTGGTGATGGGGTTGATGCTCATCTGCGTGACGCTCTCACTGCCTTTCTGGCAGTGGGTCGGCCGCAAGATGGACAAAGGCCCGGCCTACGCCCTGGGAATGTTGGTCGGGGGTGCTGCAGTTATCCTGACCTTTTTCTTGCCTCATCAAGCCACCGGTTTAATCTACCTGATTGCGGGTCTGGCTGGATTTGGCTTCGCGGCACAATGGATTTTCCCCTGGGCGATGGTGGCTGACGTTGCCGACTATGACCGCGCTGCTACGGGTCAACAACGTAGCGGAATGTACTATGGCGTTTGGGGCCTGGCGACCAAAATCTCCGAGGCGTTGGCGCTCGCGGCGGTCGGCTGGATCCTGACCGGCTTCGGTTACATTCCAAACGTAGAGCAGACCCCGGATGCATTGCTGGGCATCCGCTTATTCTTTGGACTGATTCCGGCGGGAATTATTTTTCTGTCCCTACCGCTGCTATTCAAGTATCCGATCACGCGCAAGAGTCACGCCGCGATACGAACTAAACTGGCTGTCATGGACGCGTCTGTTGCGAAAGGGACCACCTCATGAATACCATTCGGGTTGCCATTGTCGGTTGCGGCCGCATCTCCGATCTCCATCAGATCGGCTACCGTGGCCGCACAGACGCAAAGATTGTCGCAGTGTGTGATACCAACAAAGCCCATGCCAAGCGCAAAGCCAAGGAATGGGGTGTTGAGAAAGTCTATACTGACTATACCCAAGTGCTGGGTGACAAGGCGGTGGATGTGGTGGAATTACTCACCCCGCATCACTTGCATTGCTCGATGACGGTGCAGGCGGCGGAGGCTGGGAAGCACGTCTCTGTTCAAAAGCCGATGGCGCTCAGCGCTGCAGAAGCAGACAAGATGATCGCGGCGGCGCACAAGGCTGGTGTGCTCTTGCGGGTTTACGAGACCTTCGTCTACTATGCTCCCGCCATGCGCGCCAAACAAATGATCGAGACGGGCGAGATTGGCGAGGTATGCGCCATCCGAATGCACGTCAACAGCGGGACAAGCGACACATCCTGGAAAGTGCCTCTCACCGCCTGGTTGTGGCGCTTCAACGAGAAACAGTGCGGTGGGGGTCCGCTGGTCTTTGATCACGGCTATCATTTGTTTTCGCTTGGCTACTATCTGGGTGGTCCGGTGGAGAAGGTTCACGCCTGGATTGATCATACGCCAGTGAAGGAAGCGGGTGGGATCGTCAAGATCGACGCTCCGGCGATGATCATGTTCAAGTACAAGTCAGCCCGCCGGTATGGCCAGCTGGACATCGAACATACTCCCCAGATGCGCATCTATTCAGACTACTACGCAGACGATGACCGCATTGAGGTGATCGGCGAAAAAGGGATCCTCTTTATTAACCGTTATACGGCCAAGACGGTTGACCTGCCTGAATTAATGCTCTTCAAGGATGGCAAAACCACACGCGTGCCAGTGGAAGGCGTCGAGTGGCAAGACAGTTTCATCGCGACGACCCATGACTTCATCGAGAAACTCAAAACGGGTGGGCAGCCCCGACTTGACGGTCCAACCGGGAAGGCCGTGCTGCAATTCACGCTGGCCGCCCTTCAATCTGCTGCGACCGGGCGCGAGGTCCGGCCGGATGAAGTTCCCTGACCTATCCCGGTCAATGCGGCGGGCACAAGTGGCCGCCGCCCTGATGTGAGCTTCTATCCTGAACGAGACGAATACGTAATCGCCGGGCTGGAAGAAGAGGTTACAAGGTGGTGATGATGCGCTGGGGGTGAGTATAGACGGTGAAGCAATCTCGGCGAGCGTAGCCGATCAGCGTGAGGGCGGCTTGTTCAGCCAGGCGCGTAGATAGCGAGCTGGAGGACGAGCGCGAGATCACCACCGTAGCGCCCAGCCGGATCGCTTTGTACAACATCTGGGAATTGACGCGGCCGGTGGTTAGCAGGATACGGTGCGCCAGATGGAGACCTTCCAGCAAACAGCGTCCGCTGATTTTGTCGAAGGTGTTGTGGCGGCCGATGTCTTCGGTAACCATGAAGAGGCGCTGCCCATCGCTCAACGCCGAGGTGTGGACACCACGCACTTTTCGATACAGGTCTTCTGCTTCCAGGAGCTGGCAAAAGAGGTCGCAGACTTGTTGGGGCAGCAGCGTGACATTCTCCTGGGTAGCGGGCCGTGCTGTGTCTGGGACAATCGAGGTGACACTTCTCCCGTGGTTCACACTGTGTCCCCAATGTTTAGGTTTGACCACATGCCTGCGCAGCCACACCTCCACGTTGTCTGTGTCAGGGCCGGCCCGCACGGAGGTGATTTCCTCGACCTGTTCAATCAGCCCTTCGTTGAACAGGAACCCCACAGCCAGCGCTTCCAGGTCAACGGGCGTGCACAGCAACGTGAGCCACGGTTCGCCATTGACGATGAGCGACACTGGCTTCTCGACGATGATGGGGATACTGGTCGTCTCCCATTGCCCTGCCACAAATTGCCAGCACTGAACGGCCTGCCGCGCCTGGTTGCCGTCGCTTGAAAACATCACTGGGAGATCGAGGCTCGCCTGAAATCCCTTTGCCTCCATCAGGGCGCTATCGAATTTCGGCTGTTCAGTCGCCAGGGTACACTGCAGGTGCTTCCCCGTTAAGGGTTTAGTTGGGCTGATCCTATCTGACATTCATTAGCCCCATTTTAGTGGTCACGGAGACACAGGGTTTTTTGGTGTGCGCTGTGTCCCCGCGATTCACAATCCATGTAGACTTCCGCCCCGATACTTTCAACGGCCGCTGTTGTGACGACCACCACCGCGAGGCGGACCGCGTTGTGGCCGAATGTGTTACGCCGCCTTGGCGGGTTTCTGTGCGGCATCGGCCGCAGCCGCGACGGTGGCGGGTTTCCGCAAATAGATAAACCAGTAGACGAGACCGACCATGACGGCCCCGCCGATGATGTTGCCGATCGTGACCGGCAGCAGATTCCCCACCAGGAAGTTCCCCCAGGTCAGGTTCGGGAAGTTCTCGGCGGTCTTGCCAATGGCTTCGAAGAACTTGGGGTCGCCGCCGCTCTTGACGAACAGCCCCACCGGGATGAAGTACATGTTGGCGACGCTGTGCTCAAAGCCGGCCGCCACAAAGCAGGCGATGGGTGGGATGATCGACAGGATCTTGTCGGTGGTGGTGCGGGCACTGTAGCACAGCCAGACGGCCATGCAGACCAGCGCATTGCACATGATGCCCAGCGCGATGGCCTGCACGAAACCCAGACTGGTCTTGGCTTCGGCGATGCCCAAGACCGTCGCCCCAATCGCCCCGCCGCCAAAGGTATACTGGCCGCTCACGAAGACGATGTAGGCCGTGGCGACCGAGCCGACCAGGTTGCCCAGGTAGACGACCACCCAGTTGCGCAGCAGCGCGCCGGCCGAGACCTTGCCGCTGGCAAACGCCATCGTGATCAGGTTGTTGCCGGTGAACAACTCGGCACCGCCGACCACGACCAGAATCAGGCCGACCGTGAAGACCAGGCCGGCCAACAAGCGGGTGACGCCATAGGGCAGGCCGGTCGAGAAGACGGCGGCGCCGGCGGCGTCGCGCGCGACCATGCCGCCGGCACTGACGGTGGTGGCGAAGATGGCGCCGACGGCGATGAAGGCGCCCGCCAGGATGCCCAGCACGAACATGTTGATGATGTTCAGTTTGGATTTGGCGACGCCGATGTTTTCAGCCTTGGCCGCCATCGCGGGCGGCAACAGGGCATCTAAACTGATAAGCTGATCACTCATGTTCTACTCCTTGATTTATTAGTATGGTTGGTGATTGAGAATCGACTAGGTTGTGGTTATGGCTGTAAAGGCTCTGTGTATCTTCTGTTTTGATGTACCTCCTCAGATCGCATGTCGTGCCAGAGTCTACTCGCTCCCCGCTGATGCTCTATGAGCAACGGCAGGTAAGGTAGACAGGGTGTTTGCGTGTCAATCTCATAAAGGCTGTCGTTCAGTTGTTTGAAAAGGGTCTCTTGACTGCGTTTCCCTTTTGCAAGCGACTTCCAGAGGTTGCCTGTTCCGTATACTGTCGCCATACGGAACAGGCAACCATGGCTATACGGCTTCAATTTTTACAGCGCAAACTTTATATTCCGGGATCTTGGCCACCGGATCAATGGCCGAATTGGTCAACATATTGGCCGCGGCTTCGGCAAAGTGGAAGGGGATGAACACCGTGCCACGTTTGATATCGTCGGTGACGCGCACGCCCAGTTCAATCTGGCCGCGTCGACTGGTGACACGCACACGCTTGTTGCCGTTCAGCCCAATCTTGCTGGCGTCTTTCACATTAATCTCGATGTATGCTTCCGGTACTTCGCTGTCCAACTTCTTCGAGCGACGAGTCATTGAACCCGTGTGGAAGTGGAACATGAGGCGTCCCGTGGTCAGTGTGAAAGGATATTCGTCACTCGGGAGTTCATTGGGTTCTTTGAACTCAAGGGCAAAGAACTTGCCCAGGCCGCGCGAGAACTTGCCTTTGTGCAGATAGGGTGTCCCCGGATGATCCACAGCCGGACAAGGCCACTGCAAAGAACCGAGTTCCTCCAGGCGTTCATAGGTGATGCCGCCGTAGGAGGGAGTCAGTTTATTGATCTCTTCCATGACGGCTTTGGGCGACTGGAAGTCAAAGCCCTGGGCACCCAGCTTCCTGGCTAGTTCACAGATGATGACCCAATCTTCTTTAGCCTCGCCAACCGGCTTGATAGCCTGGCGCACGCGCTGGACACGTCGCTCAGTATTGCTGAAGGTGCCGTCCTTTTCGGCAAAGGAGGCGCCGGGCAGAACTACGTGCGCCAGCTGTGCCGTCTCGGTCAGGAAGATATCTTGCACTACCAGAAACTCTGTCTGCTCCAGACAGTGGCGGACATGGTTGAGGTCTGGGTCAGAGACCATTGGATTTTCGCCCATCACGTACAGGGCGCGTACTTTGCCTTCTTGAGCGGCATGCAGCATTTCCGTGATGGTCAGGCCTACAGTCAGC
>JAUQXC010000543.1 GCA_030834825.1 Thermoflexales bacterium | reverse complement strand
ATCCAGAATGTATGGACCATTCCAGACGCTCTCGCGCCGACTAAGAACTTGCCAGGCTTGTTCGATGGTGCCACGAATACCTTCGCGATTGCACACTATACCCCGGAGCCGGTGTCCATTATCCTCGAATTTAAGGACCGTGTGACGCTGTCGGGATTTACCCTGGGCCTGGGCGGGGATCCAGCCGATCCCAATGCCTATAGCCTCTCGGTGGTTGCGGCAGATACCGCTAATGATCTGAACGGCGGCGGCAGTTATCAAGCCGTGGTGAGCAATGTCTCTGCCCCGGCAATTGAGGCTGGCGTTCAAATCCCGTTTGGCCGCAATGTGACCGCGCAGTACTTCAAGCTCACAGCGGTACGCAATGAATGGACGCGACACGTCCACGTCACCGAGTTGACGCCCATCTTCGATACTAGCACACCGTCAGGCGCAATCAGTGGAACGGTTTTCGATTCCAGCGGCGTTCTTTCCGGCGCGTATGTCCAGGTCTGTTTCCTGGGCGGACTGTGTCACGTTACCACCACCAACACGGCTGGGCAATACAGTGTCACCGGGTTGAAGGACGGGTTGTATGTAGTGAAGGTCTTTCCACCCGCCTGTTCATCTCTCTTCCCCGGGCAGTTGGGACCGCTGACGATAACGGGAGGCGCATCAATCATCGGACAGAATATCACGCTGACTGGACCTACGCCGCCCCCACCTGGCACGACGATTACCAGCATCGACACGACGCCGGATGGGATTCCTGTCGTCTATTGGGCCGAGCCGCTCACGTTAAGCACGACAGGCTGTGCGGGGGGCAGTGCCCACTATACGATTACTCAGGATGGGATCGTGAAGCGCAGTGGCTCACTGACGGAAGGACCCAGCGGCACTTACACCGCCCAGATCGCGCCCCTTCAGCCCATTCATGGTGAGGCGCACATTGAGATCACAGTCGATTGTCCTAACTCGACAACCACGACCATCGAATTCGACATCTACATTGACCCCAGTGGTGTGGTGCGCACGGTCGAGGGTGATCCCATCGAGGAGGCAACGGTCACCCTCTATCATGCCGACACGCTCACCGGCCCCTTCGAGGTTGTACCGGATGGCAGCGCCCTCATGTCACCCATGAATCGCCGCAATGCGGATGTCACAGATAGCAACGGTCACTTTGGCTGGGATGTGCTGGCCGGTTTCTATAAAGTCCGCGCCGAGAAGTCGGGGTGCTTATCACCGGATGGTCTGCAAGAGTATGTTGAAAGCGCCGTGCTCTCCATTCCGCCCGCCGTTACCGACTTGGATCTGCGCTTGTCTTGCTCGGAACCTCCGCCACCCACCATCGGCTGCAAAGTTGCCAAAGGCACATCACAAGCGCTGGGCAACGGGCAGGCCACCGCCATCACCTTCGACACGCAGATCAACGACACCACGCCTAGTGATGATTGTTGGACGCCGGCCCAGCCCGGCCGCCTCTACGCTCGGGAAGCAGGCTACTACCTGGCTGGCGGGGCCATTACACTCAAGTCGGCGGCTCGTTCCGGCAAACTCGTCGTCATCGTCCGGCGCGGTGGTGGCAATTGGATTCAAGCCCACGGCACACACCTGCATACGGTCGATGACACCATCTACTCGGTCATGACCGGGATGTTCTACCTGAACACGGGCGAGTACATCGAGATCGTGGGCTATCACACCCTGGGAGATGGGATCAAAACGTATCAAGCCGCGGGCTGCGAGCACTGCGTCAACGGCTGGCTCATGAAGATCGGTGATTGAGATCAGGTCATTCGATTGCCTTTGCTACACCCGATGTTCAGGAGGTTCTATGATCACGAGTGTGAAGTATGTCTGCCCTGGATCAGCATTCTGAATCACGCTTACACGTTGTTCAAGAGATTAACCTACAACATCTCACAAGGAGAAAACCATGAAGACTCTCGCATCGACC
>JAUQXC010000542.1 GCA_030834825.1 Thermoflexales bacterium | reverse complement strand
GTGTGGGTTGGGACAGCAGGTCGCCGCAGGTTTAACGCAACGCGGACAGAACGTCGTGCAGGTGCAACCAGGTTCAGGGTTTGCCCGGCTCGCTGACGACCAATACCAGATCAACCCTCGGCAACGCGAAGATTACGCGGCCCTGTGCTCCGAATTGAACACGCGCGGCAAGTTGCCCCGGAAGATTGTCCATTTATGGGGCGTGATTCCGTCAGAGCTCTCTCGCGCACGCGACGAGCTGTTTGAAGAAACGCAGTATACCGGCTTTTGCAGCCTCTTGTTTTTGGCCCAGGCCTTGGGCCACCAACCATTGATGGATACGCTTGATCTCTGGGTTGTGACGGATCAGGCCCAGGCTGTGTCAGACGAAAGAGAGCTGCATCCAGAACGCGCGACTGCCTTAGGGGCCTGTAAAGTGATCGCGCAAGAGTATCCCCAGATTGTCTGTCGCAGCATCGATGTCGTAGCGCCCATCCCGAGACCCCAACATGTCCAGAAACTTGTGGAGTCACTGCTGAATGAAATCAACGCGCACTCTGCCGAGGCCGTTGTCGCTTACCGGGCTGGTCAGCGTTGGGTGCAGACCTTTGAACCGATCCACTTGAACGTTGAGGCCGAAACGATTCATCCATTGCGCGAGCAAGGGGTCTATCTCGCCGTTGGCGCGCTCAACGGTGTGGGTTATGCACTGATCGAATCCATAGCGCAAGCCACGCGTTGTACTCTGATCCTGCTGGAAGAGGCAGTTTTTCCGCCCAAAGAAGAGTGGCACGCGTGGCTATGTTCACGCGGGGAAGAAGATGGGGTCAGTCGCAAAATACGAAAGGCTCAAGCTTTGGAGGCCTGGGCCACGGAGGTGCTAGTGATCGGCGCCTCTTTGAACGATCCGGAACAGTTGCGAACGGTACTGTCCACCATCGAGACGCGCTATGGCCCGCCACATGGAGTTATTTACGCGGCCAGCCTGGCCGATGAATATCCAGCTCGCGCCATTGAGGAAACTGATCAGAAGGAATATCTTCAATCTGCCCAATCCAAAATATTTGATCTATTGGCTTTCGAAGAAGCCCTGCAAGAACGTCCACTTGATTTTTGCTTCCTCCAGTCTTCACTCTCGGCGGTGTTGGGCGGGCTCGGCGCAGTGTCGGATGCGGCTATTCAGGTATTTATGGGCGCATTCGCACAACGGCATAACCGTACCCAGCTGGTTCCCTGGACGAGCTTACATTGGGATCTGTGGAAATTCCGTGACGAAAAAGGCGCAATGCCGGGAGCTAGTCTGGTCGAATTGGCGATAACGCCCGAGACAGGCCCCGAAGCTTTTCGCCGTGTCTTGAGGGCTGGATCTTTTCCGCAAGTGATCATTTCGACCAGCAGCTTGCAGGCCCGCCTTGATCAATGGATTAAGCCGGACGCGCGGCGGGTTCCACAGCCAGTCGGCGCGCCTGTTGGCGGGTCGCGTCATCCGCGCCCTGATCTGCCCACCGCTTACACGGCTCCGGCGAATGAGATTGAGCGATCGCTGTCCGAGCTATGGCAAGAGCTTCTCGGTGTGGAGCCGATCGGCCGCTACGATAACTTTTTTGAATTGGGGGGGCATTCTTTGCTAGCGACACAGGTCATGTCCCGCTTGCGCCAGAGCTTTCAAGTGGAACTGCCACTGCGCACTATTTTTGAAGCCGCGGCCATTGCCGACCTGGCGCTGGCCATCGCCCAAAAGCAGCTGGAGCAAGCCGATCGAGAGAAAGTGTTGCACCTGCTGGCCGAGATCAAGCAGCTCTCGCCTGACAAAGTACAGACCGAACTGGCGATGAGCCGAGACGGCCAATAACGCCAGAGCGCCTCAAGGCCGCAATCGATTAAGCATATGGAGCATCTGAGCATGACCGATCTGTCTAACTTGATAGCCGATCTTTCTCCAGAGCAGCGTGAACTCTTCCTGCTGCGTCTTAACGAACTCAACCGGGAAAGGCCGGATACCTCTTCGCAACAATCTATTCCGAAAAGGGCGGATGCCAATTCGTACCCCATCTCTTTTGCCCAACAACGGATGTGGTTCATCGAGCAGCTCGATCCTGGCACGTCCGCGTATAACATCTCGACGGCCATCCGCCTGACTGGTCCGCTCAATATAGCGGCCCTCGAGCTGAGCATTAATCGCGTTATGGAGCGGCATGAATCTCTGCGCGCGACCTTTACCACAGTGAATGGCACGCCGGTTCAGGTCATTCATTCCCAACTGCATTTGACTCTGCATGTTGTCGACTGGTCGGAACTGGCCGAGGCTGAACGTGAAGCGAGGATTCGCCAAGCGGCGATTGAAGAAGCGAGCTCGGCCTTTGACTTGCAACAAGGTCCTCTCGTTCGCGCAACATTATTGCGCCTGGGCGCTGAAGAATACGTAGCCCTTCTCACGATGCACCACATCGTCTCCGATGGTTGGTCATTAGGGCTGCTCGTGCAAGAGATTGGAGCGTTCTATGAGGCGCTCACCAACGGGCGTCCCCCAGCCCTCGCGGAGCTCTCGATCCAATATAGCGACTTTGCCGCCTGGCAGCGGCAGTGGCTTCAAGGTGAAGTCCTGGATGAGCAACTAGGCTATTGGAAAAAACAGCTAAGCGGTGACTTGCCGGCACTGGAGCTGCCTCACGATCGACCGCGTCCACCCCTGCCGTCCTTTCGCGGTGCGCTTCATCCCATTCGCGTGCCGGCAGCTCTAGTACAAAGACTTGAAAGGCTTAACCGCGAGGAAGGGACCACACTCTTCATGGTGGTGTTGGCAGCCTTCCAGACCTTGCTCTACCGTTATACCCAACAAGACGATATTCTGGTGGGCTCGCCCATTGCCAATCGCAATCGCATCGAGATTGAAAATCTCATCGGCTTTTTTGCCAATACGTTGGTCCTCCGAACTGATCTGTCCGGCAACCCCACTTTCCGCGAGTTGTTGCAGCGCGTGCGCGACGTCGCCCATGAAACTTACGCCCATCAGGACGTTCCCTTCGAAATGGTGGTGGAAGCCGTGCAGCCCACCCGCGATCTGAGCTACAACCGCCTGTTCCAAGTAGTGTTTGTCTTGCAAAATGCGCCCATGGAGCGGATGGAATTGCCGGGGCTAGTGCTCAATCCGATCCCGATCCACAACGGGACCGCCAAGTTTGATCTGATGCTGCAATTGGGCGAAGACGCCGCCGGGCTGGTCGGCTCGTTTGAGTACAGCACGGATCTCTTTGACGCCGCAACGATTGCACGGTTGGCAGAGCACTTCCAGACTCTGCTGGAAAGCATTAGCACTCAGCCCGATCGGCCCATCGCAGATTTGAGCCTTTTGCCCGTGGCCGAACAACATCAATTGCTAATCGAGTGGAATGAGACGCAGGCCGATTATCTTGAGAGCGCTAGTATCCCGCAGCTGTTTGAAGCTCAAGTCGCGAGAACACCCAACACGGTGGCCGTCGTGTTTGAAAACCAAACGTTGACTTATCGCGAGCTCAACGAGCAGGCCAATCAACTCGCCCACCATTTGCACACGTTGGGTGTGGGACCAGATACGCGAGTGGTGATCTGCGTAGAGCGCTCAGTCGCCATGGTGACGGCAGTGCTAGGCGTCCTAAAGTCGGGTGGAGCCTATCTTCCATTGGATCCCGCTTATCCAGCAGAACGTCTGGCTTTTATGCTGGCGGACTCGCGTGCTCCGGTCGTGTTGACTCAGACCTCGCTGGTTCCCGGCCTGCCGGAATACACCGGGCACATTGTCTGTCTAGATACAGACTGGGCTGCCCTATCCCACAACTCCGTCGGCCAACACAACCCGATCGCTACGGCGGCGGCAGACAATCTGGCTTACGTCATTTACACCTCGGGATCCACAGGAAGGCCTAAAGGTGTGGCGATGACGCATCGTCCACTGGTCAATCTCATCACCTGGCAGCTGAAGAATGCCACCCTAGCACCCGCCAAGGCCCTGCAATTTGCCTCACTGAGCTTTGACGTCTCTTTCCAGGAGATCTTTTCGACCTGGTGCGCGGGTGGAACGCTGTTCTTAACCTCGGAAGACACCCGGCACGATCCCCTGCTGCTCTTGCGTCTGCTCGTAGCGCAGGGCATTGAAAGATTATTCCTTCCCTATGTTGCCCTACAACAGCTCGCCGAAACTGCGATCCAGCAGAAAATTTATCCCACCGCCCTAGGTGAGATCATCACGGCGGGAGAGCAACTGCGCATTACGCCCAGTATCGCGCGGTTCTTTGAGGAGCTCAAGGGCTGCCGGCTCGAAAATCAATATGGACCCTCTGAAAGCCACGTCGTTACGGCCTTTTCCCTCGAAGGAGGATCTCAACACTGGCCGGTACTTCCCCCGATAGGGCGGCCCATTGCGAATACTCAAATCTACGTCTTGGACGCCAAATCACAACCTGTTCCAGTAGATGTGCCGGGCGAGCTATACATTGGCGGCGTTAATCTGGCGCGCGGTTATTTGGATCGTCCCGAACTGACCGCCGAAAGATTTATTCCGCATCCCTTCGGCTCAGCTGCGCGACTCTATAAAACAGGCGATCGGGCACGCTTTCGCGCTGATGGCACCCTCGAATTCCTGGGACGAGTCGATCATCAGGTCAAAATCCGCGGGTTTCGTATCGAACTGAGCGAGATAGAGATCATCTTACGGCGGCACCCTGATATTCGTGAGGCCGTCGCCGTTGTGCATGCGGACCCATCCCAAGAGGGCAGACCGGCCGAGCAGCGACTGGTGGCGTATCTAGTGGCCGATCCCGATCATGTTCCCGCGGTCAGTGAAGTGCAGAATTTCTTGAAAGAGCGACTGCCCGGTTATATGGTGCCTTCGGCCTACGTCATGCTCGACGCACTACCACTGACCCCGAGTGGGAAAATTAATCGTCGCGCTCTACCCGTGCCTACAAATGAGCGGTCTGACGCGAATGCCATTTTTGTGGCACCGCGCGATCCTTTTGAAACAGCGCTGGCCGATATTTGGGGAGAGGTACTCCACCTGGAGCAGATGAGCGTCCATGACAATTTCTTTGAACTAGGTGGACATTCTCTACTCGCCACTCAAGTCCTCTCGCGCATACGCGACAGCTTCCAGGTTGAACTGCCGGTGCGCATCTTGTTCGAGGTCCCCACCCTAGCCGCTCTGGCAGAACGCATCAAGGCCATCCGCCAGGGAAGGGAAGGGATGTCGCTGGATCCAATACTCCCAGTTGAGCACGCGCTGCAGATGCCTCTCTCCTTTGCACAACAGCGATTGTGGTTCCTCTATCGCCTGGATCCGAGCAGCCCGGCCTACAATGTTCCCGTGGCGCTGAGAGTCCAAGGGTCTCTCCAAGTGAAGAGACTTGAGTTGGCTGTAGGAGAAATGGTGCGCCGCCATGAGACCCTGCGCACGACCTTTAGTGTCGTGGAGGGACAGTCAGTGCAAGTGATCGCGGCGAAGCCCGAAGCAGGCCGGGTGCCGATCATTCCGCTGGTCGACCTGCAATCGTTGCCCAAAGCTCTACAAGAAGTTGAAGTTCAGCGCCTGATTTCAGAAGAAGCACTTCAGACCTTTGATTTGGTCCGCGGTCCTTTGCTGCGTGCCAAGCTGTTGCGTCTGGCTGAGACGGAGCATGTCGCGTTTTTTACCATGCACCACATCATCGCGGATGGCTGGTCGTTGGGCGTCTTTATCCAGGAGATCATGGCGCTCTACGAAGCCGTCTCTCACCAGCGGTCCTCGCCTTTGCCCGAGCTAGCCATTCAATACGTAGATTTTGTCCAGTGGCAACGACAGTGGTTCCAAGCTTCGGAGGTCTGGGCGGCGCAGCTCAGTTACTGGAAGCGTCAGCTGCGAAATAGTCCGCCCGCTTTATTATTACCGACTGATCGGTCACGACCGGCGCTCCAGACGTTTCAAGGTGCAGTTCAGTCCCTAACGCTCTCCCGAGATTTAGCCGAGTCGTTGAAAGAGCTAAGCCGGCAAGCCGGCGCCACTCTCTTTATGACACTCTTGGCTGCCTTTCAAACATTGCTGCATCGCTATACGGGACAAGAGGATATTCTGGTGGGTACAGCGATAGCCAATCGCAATCGGGCTGAAACCGAAGGGCTAATCGGCTTTTTTGTCAATACCTTGGTTCTGCGCACCGATCTGTCCGGTGATCCCACTTTCCGGGCCTTGTTGGACCGAGTACGCGAAGTCGCCTTGGGAGCCTATACACATCAAGATCTCCCCTTTGAAAAATTGATCGAGGAATTACAGCCGGAACGCGATCTTAGTCGTACGCCGTTATTTCAGGTGATGTTTGATTTCCAAAACGCGCCGCGGCCCGCGCTTGAGCTCTCTGATTTGAAATTGATCCCGCTGAAGGTGAATTATGGAACGGCCAAGTTTGATCTGGCATTGTTTATGGAAGAAACGGGGCAAAGTTTGAGTGCAACTTTTGAATATAACCTCGCGCTCTTCGATGCCGCGACCATGACCCGCCTGCTCGCTCATTTTCAAACGCTCCTGGAGGACATTGTTGCTCAGCCTGATCAACACTTATCGGAACTGACTCTCTTATCAGAAGCAGAAGCACATCAGTTGTTGGTGGACTGGAATGAAACGGCGACAGACTATCCACCGCAGTGCGGCCATCAGTTGTTTGAGGCGCAAGTCGAACACACCCCGGATGCGATTGCGGTCGTCTTCGAGGGACAAGTCCTAACCTATAGCGAGTTAAATCGACGCGCGAATCAGATCGCACATTATCTTCAAGACTTAGGCGCCGGTCCAGAAGTCTGTATCGGCCTATGTATGGAACACTCCTTGGAGAGGATTGTCGCACTTCTCGGAATTCTCAAAGTGGGCGCGGTGTATGTACCGCTTGATCCGATGTATCCCAAGGAAAGGCTGGCGTTCATGCTCGAGGATGTCCAGGCACGCTGGCTGCTCACTCAGGTGCAGTTGCTGGCACGTTTACCAGCAACTGCGGCACAGCTCATCTGCCTGGACACTGACTGGGAGAAAATTGCTCGACAAAATACTGAGAATCTCGATCAACCGGTCACTGCTGAAAATGCGGCGTATCTCATCTATACGTCTGGCTCGACCGGCAAACCCAAGGGTGCAGTTATACCGCATCGAGGAATAGGCAACCTAGCATTAGCCCAGATCCGTTTATTCGACATGGATGCCACCAGCCGGGTTCTGCAGTTCGCCTCTTTTAGCTTTGATGCGTCCATTTCTGAAGTCTTTACAACCCTCTTGGCTGGCGCAACCCTGTGCTTAGGAACGAAAGAGTCATTACTGCCAGGCGCAGCTTTGCTTCACTTACTGCGCACTGAAGCGATTACCACAGTGACGTTTCCGCCCGCGGTGCTCGCGGCGCTGCCCGAGTCGTCGCTGCCGGCATTACGGACGGTCATCTCAGCGGGAGAAAGCTGTTCGGGCGAGCAAGTGGCACGTTGGAGTACCCAGCATCGCGTGATCAACGCTTACGGTCCTACGGAAGCGACGGTATGCGCGACGGCGACCATC
>JAUQXC010000541.1 GCA_030834825.1 Thermoflexales bacterium | reverse complement strand
AATATTGGGGGCGTAGTCGAAGCTGCCAACGAACAGGATGTCAAAATAAGGTGCATCCTTCGTCACACTCTCGGTGCGATTAAATTGCGTGTCGACGCCATTGGGGACAACGCAAATGTTGGTTTCTCCTGAAATGCGCTCTAGTGTTGCGGCGTCTTCTGGAGAGGTGGTAATGCATGTCGTAGCGCGCCGTGGAATGCCAGCTTCAAATTTGCGCATGCGGCGCGATTGGATGCGACCATGCCATTTCTTAAGATTCGAGCCTGGAGTTTGTGCAAAACGTTCATACAACACATGCGTGATATCGTGGAAATCAACCACCAGTGGCACATTGATTTGCTGCACCGCTGCGTTTGTCAAATAATGGGCAGCCAGAAAGATGGCGTCACAAGGCGCTTGGCTGGCTAACTGATTGATCAGCGGACCCAGTGATGGCGGGCAATAGCGGTCAAGGATATAGGGTCGGCCAGTAATCAGGCTGCGCAGTATCCGCCCACTGGTGTGCAGCGTCGAGTTAGGGTGGTAAAGACTATGCGCTGCTTGAAGGTATGGCCTCAGGGCCTCCTGATGTTCAGCTGGCGGTTGTGAGTCAACGACTGAGATCAGTCGAAGCGAGTGTTCGCATGACAATAACTTAAGAAAGTTGAACATCCGCACCCGTCCGCCTTGATCGGGAGGATAAGGCCACTCCGGTGTGACAATAAGTATCTTCACGTTGTTTTCTGAAAGAGACCAACGAATCGCATGTAACAACGCTGGTCAAGATCATGAATATTGGCAATCCGCAGCACTTTGAAACTCAGGCCCTGCGCCTGCCGAACTATCCGCTCCTTCAGGGCATCGGGGCTGTAATGACGGCCAAAGCGGTTGTTCCAGCCGACCTTGCGAAAAAGCGTTGCTCCGCTATCTACTGTAATAGGCGAAGTATGGAACTGGCTGGGATCGGTCCAAATCGTATAGTCCTGATGAAGATAGAGTGGCACAATAACCATTCGACCACCATCTGCCAGTACGCGTTCAACTTCAGGAATGAACCGAACGTCAGAATCATTTTCGAAATGCTCAAAGGTGCAATGCAATGTAATCTTTGAAACGGACCTGTCCGGCAATGGCAAGCGAGCTGCGTCACCGCCTATGCGCCAACCATGAATGCCTTCTGGATAGCTCAAATCTTGTGCGTAAACGCGGCAGCCATATCGCTCACGAATCAGATCGGGATATGGCGATAACCAACTACCAACGTCCATAACGATGTCATCTGTCAAGATCGATAATAAACGTTCGCTCATGAAGTATTCGAACTGTTTCTCAATATTGCCGTTCCACCGTCCGAACCGCCCAGCATAGTGTGCGCGATAATTTTCGAAATCAGCCCAGTTGACTATGTGGGGTTCCACAGGCACACCGAGTTCCTGCAGACGTATTTCAACACCATCGATATCAAGTGGATCAAAACGATTTCGTAGATCACGCCGCACTAGCGGCTTGAGATATATTTGTCTTAGCCGCTCAATGACTTTAAAGACAGACGGGTTGTACATAAATCTCCTCTAGGCTGGTATCAGTTCACGATACAACGCTTGTGTACGCTCGACGTTTGAGGTAATGCTGAATTGGGCCAATACCCGCTCGCGCGCTGCTCTCCCTAGCACGGTCGCATACTCACGATCACTGAGCAGGCGTATGATAGCCGATGCCATCGCGTCTGGGCAAGCAGGTGGGATCAGTAGACCATGTCGACCGTCTTCGATCGCTTCCGGTGTCCCGCCCACTGCCGTTGCCACAATGGGACAGGCACAACCCATCGCCTCCAGAATCGCACGCGCAAAAGGTTCTTGGAGTGAGGGCAGCACAAACACATCCAACGACTGCAGAAACAGATTGATCCGATCTATTTCTCCTAAGAAATGGACGCGCTCGGCGAGGTTTAATTCGTGCATGAGACGGGTCAATTCACCAAAATACCGCTCCCTAGGCTCTGGATCGCGTCCAGCAATGGCAAAGTGGGCATCTGGAATTATACCGATCACCTGCCGCGCTGCTTGTAGGAAATCAACAAATCCCTTTATCGGATGAAGGCGACCCACGCTGCCAACCAAAGGCACGCCGCAAGGGAGGTTGAACTGTGGTCGATTTGCTGATTCTCCTATAACGGACAGGGGATAGCGCTCTGGATCGATACCATTGTAGATGACTTCAACCTTTTCGGCGGGTATGCCTTGGCTGACAAGTGAATGCTGCGTAGCCTTGGAGACGGCAATCAGTCTGTCAGCTTGTTTGACGAGCCAAATGCCCCGCCGCCGAAACGGTACTATGTTCCGCACATGTCCGATCAGAGGTATACGTCTCCAGCGAGCGGCTAACGCTGCGTATTGGATCGCGTCAATTGAGTTTGCGTGGATCAAATCAATTTGGTGGCGTTTGATTAGATCATTTAGGCGCAAAATGGTGCGCGTAAATTGGGGCAAAGACTTGCTAAATTCAGATGTGATGACGGTGCATCCACTTTCAGAAAATGCGTGAATAAGCGGACCGTCGGGCGGGCAAATCGCCCAGCATTGATACTGGGATGGGTCTAGACCAGCGATCAAATGCAGTAGACTGTTTTCGGCCCCGCTCATGTATGCGACGTGATTGACAAAAAGGATGTGCACTCTCGACCTTCCTCTGCGACTCATGGTGCTACGGGCTTACGCCCCCAATAATACAAGCCTGACGCTATGCGATGCGCATCTGGGCGACGAGCAATTAGCCAATCCAGGTACTTGAACGGTGTTGTGATCCAGGCAGTTAGTAATCGCACTGGCGCACGCAGAAATTGCGGAAACCATAAAGGAACGTATTCGCGTATGATCCACACCAGGGCCGAGGATGGACCCACGGCAACACCCGAGTCAATCTTATCAGCAGCTCGCAAAAGATGTTCTATCCCGCGCAACGTATAACGTTGATAGTCGTTCGGGTCCGCATGATAGCCCTGCAGGAAGGGAATCTCTACGTAGATCTGCCCACCCGGTTTCAGGACACGCAGCATGTCCACGACTACCAGTTGTGGTTCCTGGACATGTTCAAGCACAGCTTGGCTGATGACCAGATCGAAAGTGCTATCTGGAAATGGTATCTCATCACCTGTCGCGACAATATCAACGTTCGCAAACAAGTCGACTTCCAGGTTAATTACATCCTCTCGCAGCCGTCGAATACCTGACCCGACTTCTAGAATAGCTGCGCCTTGCGGCATGGCCTGTATCACGCGCCCGGCGCCGCCTGCCACGTTTAAACTCGGACTTGGCGGTACCCACATTTGCCTGATTTTGTTCTGGAGAGTACGGGACTTAAACACCGCTTTTTTCTGTTCCAGCCCCTTGAGTGACTTCCGTTGCAGAGGCATGACCATAACAGGGATATCCTCCTTAATCTCAAAGGCGGTGCCGCAGTTAGGACACTGATACCCGTTATCAGTGCGCGTGACTAACATGTGGCAGGCAGGGCAGGCCAAGTGACGCTGAATAAATTCGTGGCGAGTGAAATTGGCCATAATCAACTCAACCTCATGGTTGTGGATACTGGGCGTAATGCGGTCTGATGTTGACGTCCCAAGAACAACACTGTTCCCATGGCTATGCCCATGAATGGTGGCACATTCACGATGTCAAATAAATAGAAGTTTACAGCTGAGGCTGCCAGGATCGCCAGATAGGCAGCCGTCAGGCCGGTCACTATGCCACGTTCCATAGAATGAGGCATACAGAGACAAAGACGCCAACTATAGACTAGAAAGGCACCACTCAACCAAATGAATGCGAATAGACCGATCACTCCACTGGTATAGGTGATAGTCAGGTAGCTGTTGTGGAAACCACGTACTAACACGAATTCCCCGCGATCAAACTCCAGTGTGAAGTAATGTCCGTAGCCGTGCCCTAGCACCGGCGACTCGAGCACCTGAGGCAGGCCGCTTTCAAACTCAAAGCTACGCGCGGCTGCTGCGTCGGCTGCATATTGCGACGCCTCGGAAGGATCGAAGATGGAGAACAGGCGCTCTCGGGCGACATCAAGCAGAGGAGCGCGGATGGGGCTCAAAAAAATCAATGCTGAAATAGCCACCAGCACAATCAGGACGGCAGCTGAAATGGAAAAGGCGAAACGTGCACGTGCGCGAGGTGGCAGGGTGAGTACAATAAAGAGAATGCCGACAAACACTCCCACCCAATTGCCTCGAATGAACGAGAGCAACACCGCTGTACCCAGTATGATTGCTATCAGGACGAACAGGAGTTTGGCCGATCGCTGTTGAATAAACATGATGAGGCCCAGCACACTCATCAAGCCGATGACCAAATACGCACTTTGCGCGCCCTGGAAGTTACGAACGGCAACAACGCCTGCCGTAGTGCCGATGGCCGTGCCCTGGCCGGTAACCGATAGATAAATCCCCCACATGGCCACGATCAATACCGCCAACCCAGTCACACTGATAAAGCGTATCACTTGGCGGCCTGACCGCAACGAACTAGCTGTCACAACAACTAGAAAGTACATCAGGGAGGGACGTAGCCCGATCCAGACATCACCCGGTCGTGCCCCAGTAAACAGGCCCATGATTGCTGCCAGGACAATCGTTATCAAGAATAGAGCCAGAGGCCTATTGAGCGGGCTGCGATAGAAGCGTTGCTGGCCGGTAATCAGCCCTATTAGCCACAGGCCAAAGATGATAAACAGCAACGGATCGAGATAAGAAATCGACAGTTGTGTGCCGGGCACAAGCAATGGGGTCTGGGCGAGCTGAGCATCAGTAGTGGGGAGCACAATCACGAGAAGCAATGTCAGTAACCAGATCGGAAAGAAGAAGGCGAGCATGACGCCCACCATCGACACCGCGAGTAAGGCCGCTAAGCCGAAATGTTCCCCAAAGTTGAACAGGGCCGTAACGATGCCGATAGCAACGGCCGCGCTGGTTATAACAAGCCGCCTCACTTTTTGGCTATCGACTGTTGGCAATGATAACTTCAGCATATTGTTCCGATACTCGATCCCAACTTAGCTCTCTCGCTGCTACGAGAGAAGCACTGATCGCAAGTTGATGGGCAAGCGGTTGATCACTAATCAAAGTTAATATGCCATTTGCTAGCAGATCGGGACGCAGTGGTGGCACAACCCATCCACTCTCCTTATGTACAATCAATTCAGATACCGCTGTATCATCTGCAACTACGATAGGCTTGCCTGCGGCCATCGCCTCCGCCACCACGACTCCAAAAGTCTCAAAAGTTGAGTGGAAGATGAAGATGTCTGCTAGTGCAAAGTAGCTCGGTAGATCATTTTCGGCAATGAAGCCAGCAAAGACCACCTGCGGATTGACATCCAACCTAACCGCAAGATGCTGGAGGCGTTCCGCCTCTGACCCAGTGCCCCCGATGACTAGAAAGACATCTTTCCTTGACTGCAATATCAGTCGCAAGCCTTCCAACACTACATCGAGTCGCTTCACTTTCTCAATCCGTTGTAATGCAAAGAGTATCGTGGCATTGGCGGGGATGCCTAATCTGTGGCGTAGATCAGCTGTCACGGTTTTGTCTTGGATATGGCAGACTTGGGCACCATAAGGAATTACCGCGAAACGCCCTGCCTGATCGGAACTACTCCAGAGCAGTTTTTGTGAGTACTGAGAAATAAACACCGTGAATGATGCCATACGCGCGACTTGTCGGACATGATGGCGCCAAAGAGGCAGCGAGCCTGGCCCAGGTGTATCGCGACCAATCAGTGATAGCACTATAGGGATGGTCCTCTGACGCAAAGCATGAACGGCCAAGCCCGATGGAATGGCAAAGTGCACATTGGCAACATCGGGTTTAATCGCGTCGGTCACATGATCGACCGCTCGCATCATTGAAATAGAAAACGGCGGTATGGCCCCTAAGAGCAAGCGTTGTCCTCTGAGCCGGAGCAGATTTACCCTATCATCGTACCAGTGCAGAGTAAAATCTGCCGGTTCAATGCCCTTGGGCCATATCGTTGCATCTGATTGGTCGAATCGCGGCGCAACAATGTGAATATCGAAACGCTCGCTCAAACGTCGGTAAATCTCATAGATGCCTCGCTCAGCACCTCCCATCACTGGAAAAAACGTGGGTGTTGCGACTAGGACAACTTTCCTGCTCGGTTTGTCCTCGCGTTCAACAGTCATTCTTGCCCCTTGATAATTTCAAGAGCCGCAACGGCACCAGCTTCGGGCACGTCCTGGCCAAATATGCACTGCTCACAATCCGTTTGTGAGGCACGTTGCCAGCCTTGAGGGGAAGACCGAAAAAACTCAACTGTCGCCTGATGCGGCTTGGCTGCATGCATTAATTGATAAACCTGCTCAGGCCCAAATACCTGGATCCACCCCAAGTTGTCGGGGCGGCCAAACGGAACGGTAATCAGGACTTGGCCGCCGGGCTTGACGATCCGTATCAATTCCTCCACAGCTCGGATGTAATCAGTCGGTCGTGTATCCTTCTCATGGATCTTCGTATAAATCACGTTATCCATGCCTACATGTTCAAGTGTCGAAAGACAAGTGACGGTGTCAAATGTCCCTTCGTACCAGATAGGCACCCGAATGTCTTGAACGACTTGAAAGAAGGACCTTTCGCTCACAAGTGCTTGTGGGACAAGGTTCTGGAAGTAGATTTGTTGGTACTTCGCTTTTAAGATGTTCACGCAGAAGTCATAATTGAGGACACATCCGACATCAAGCAATCGTTGTCCACCGACCAATCTCCTCAAAACCCAGGGATACTCGACAACACGTTCATCGATATAGGCAAACTCAGGCCTACTTAATGAAGGTAGATCAGGTAGCGCCGACCACCCGGGGAATTGTACGCATAGACTTGTGAGTGCAGCGTGTCTCTTCGCTTTGTAGATACGGCTATTATTGGTAAAGCGATGCCCAGGGATCGACTGCAAAGCCCATTGGCGCAGCTGTCGATATAACGACAACGCCAAGGGCGGCGTAAGCAACTTTAGAAATTGACGAACAGCAACCCAAGTCATATAGCAACCAGTGGAATCTACGCTCGTGATCCGGCGGGCACTTCATGCCTTATCCAGAATGATAATATAGGCCGGTTTGAGCAACGAGTATAGTTTTCTAAGAGCAGAGTTTTTGACCGCCTGCTTGAGTATCTCCTTGGCAGTCACAGATTTACTAGGTTGAAGAGGTACATACGCTACAAAATGACTTCGAAACCCAACTGATCTGAATTTGCTGTCCCATTCCCGACGAGTATAAAGATTTTCAGTCACGCCCAACCGTCTTTCATGGGCACCTTGCGTGCGCCGTTGCCAGCTTCGAATAGTAGGAATCGGGCTAAGGAACGGCTCACGGATGGCCACAACGCGGCCAGCTGGCTTAAGCACTCGGTATACCTCACCCAGCACCTTGTTCCAATTAAGCTCGGGGATGTGATGCAGGCTCGCATCGAACACCACATGGTCAAACTGACCGTCCTCAAAGTAGAGCTTGTGAAAATCACCGACGACCCTGATGAGCTTGTCACCGTCAGCTTCAAGATGAGCCATAATGTGCGGTGCGACATCACATAGAATCCGCTCACTCATGTCAAGACAATAGATCTTGTCGACCGATTGCAGACGAGACAATACCGAACCGAACCAACAGCTTCCCGCACCCAGCTCCAACATCTCACCTCGGAAGTCTACGGCCTTAAACAACAAAGGCAGAAGGTTCATTCTCCCATCGGCAAGTCGTTCAACTGATTTAGCAACATCATCAAACGAGTACTCTTGTGGCTGGATCTTTTCTCGATAGATCAGCTCCTCTTTATTGAGATCCTCTGTATAGGGATGTTTTATAAGATTTGATATAGTCATGATGCGCCACCACCTCCACTGAATCGAAGCACACTCCAGAGCGATCTATTTCAGCTAACTGGAATACCATCTAAATGCGAGATAACATAGCGAATAGCGATCTAAGCGGACAATCGCATGCGGAAGCGATGCCAGACGTGAATGAGATCGTCGGATTTTAAGAAAAACAAAACTGCCAGATAAAGAATAACAAATACAGCCACCATACTCACGAGCCACAAACCACCTTCAATTCCCGAGCTGGCCGCCACTCCCGAAAACAGCCCTTTACACACTTCAACCACACCGCCGGCAGCCAACGCCGCTGTCGCTGACTTTGCGAGACAAGTGATGATGCTTTGTTCCAGGGGTACCCGGAAGCGTCGGATCAGCGCAACTATCAGTATACAGGCGTTGAATGTGGAAGCAATCGAATAGGCCAGCGCTACACCGTTGACACCTAACCAACGAGACAGTGGAGCCAAGAGCGCGAAATTGAGCAGCGCACCGGCTACAGCAATGAGCGTTGTCAGCCCTGTTTGCTGCAACGAATAGAGGGCATAGGTAATCGAACCGAACATCGACTGGACGAATAGCGCTCCAGCGTAGAACAGCATAATCTCCGAGACGGCATGGGTTGCTTGCGCATCGAACGCGCCGCGCTCAAACAACACTCGGATGACCGTTTCACGCAGGACCAGGAAACAGACACCCACGCCCAGCGTTAGCAGAATGGAGAGCCGCAGACCGGTGGAAGTCACCCGGCCTAACGCAGCTCGATCAGCCGCAGCGTGCTCTGATTGAATTGGGAAGATACTGATGACGATCCCGCTGCTCGTGATCGTCATCAGGATATTTAGCAATTTCAACCCATACCCCAGATAAGAAATACTACCAACCGGGAGGAGAGAAGCGACGAAACGATCGGCAATTGTGTTTGAGCGAAAAATGATTGCACCCAGAATCAGCGGAGTCATGACACGCAGCGCCTGTCTCACGCCAGGATGACGTAGATCAAGCGTGAACCGGAAACGGTTCTGCCCAATCGCCACTGGCAACAGCAACACGAACTGAGCTACAGCACCGGCCAGAGCCGACCACGCGACAGATCGAATTCCGAGCGAGTTACTTAAAACCAATACGCCAAGAATGGTCACGCCATTATAGACGATTGGTCCAGCTGCCGGTCGGACAAAACTCCTTTCGGCATAGGCTACGCTCGAAAAAAGCGCTCCGGCACCCACAAAGATGATCGACGGGTATAGCACCCGGCTCATCTCGATAGCCAGATGAAAGGAAGTGCTATTCGCCGCCAAGCCTGGCACGGTGATCCGTAACAGGTCCTCAGCCATGAGCATACCCATCCCGGCCAGGAGTATGAGCAGTGCAATAAACAGATTGGTAAAACTGGATACGACCTGCCAGGCCTCAGATTGGCCCGACATGCTGCGATAGCGAGCAAAGACTGGTACGAACGTGATCCCGAGCGCCCCCAACAGGATAGCGGTAAGCGTTGTAGGGATCGTCGTCGCTGCCAGATAAGCATCCATTTCGACACCGGTGCCGAATTTCTCTGCCAACACCACTTGAACGAGGAACCCGATGACGATATTCACTAACGACAGCAACGTCACTTGAACAGCGGGCTTGAGGATACGTTCACGGGTTGCTCCAGCGTGAGGCGTTGCTGAAACAGATTGTTCCGAGGAAGCGAGAGGAGTCTCTACCTCGTTAATCACGGAACTTGCCCCAATTCCTGGAGACGATGTTGGGCTGCCTCAAAATCGGGATTGAGGCTCAGGACTTTTTGATACATCTCACGAGCCTTTGTTGTTAGCCCCTCGGATAGATAAATCTCGCCAAGGTACCAATAGGCCGAAGGATAATTGGGGACCAGTATTAGGGCTTTGTTGATCTGCGCCATAGCAACGTTGACATCCCCGTCGTGGAGGTAGTAGGCATATCCCAGCAAGACGTAAGGCGTACTATAAGTCGGATCAGTGGCGATTGCTTTGTGAAACAGGTCGATTTGCCGATCGATGTCGTGGGCCTGCCATTGTAGGATCTGGCCTAGACGGGTGTAGCAGTCTGC
>JAUQXC010000540.1 GCA_030834825.1 Thermoflexales bacterium | reverse complement strand
GTGTTGGGCTTCCAGATTCGCCGCCACGCGGACGGCGTGGCCCAGCTCGGCGCCGGCGCTCAAGACCTCGTGGTGCTGCACGAGGATCCGCAGGCGCAGCGTGTGCGCGGCACCAGCGGCCTGTATCACTTTGCGCTTCTCGTTCCTTCGCGCGTGGAGTTGGCGAAGTCGCTGAAACGCCTGGTCGAGACGCAGTGGCCGCTGCAAGGCTTTGCGGATCATCTGGTGAGCGAGGCGATCTATCTCCCCGATCCTGACGGCAACGGCATCGAGCTCTATCGCGATCGACCACGCGCGGACTGGCCGCGTCTGAACGGACAAATTCGCATGGCAACCGATCCGCTCGATGTCGATGGCGTGCTGGCTGAATTAGACGGGCACGACACAGAGTGGAGAGGACTACCTCCACACACCGTGTTGGGCCACATGCACTTGCAGGTGGGCAATTTGCCACAGGCTAACGCTTTTTATGGAGATGTCATCGGCCTCGATCTGGTCACACGCTTTGGCAACTCCGCGCTGTTCATGTCGGCGGGCGGATACCATCATCACCTCGGTCTCAACACCTGGGCGGGCGTCGGCGCGCCGCCTCAGCCGCCGGGATCGATCGGGCTGCGCTACTTCAGCCTGAAACTGCCTCAGTCTCAAGAAGTCAGCGCGATCGTCGATCGCTTTAGAGGAGCAGGTGGATCGATCGAGGAAACAGCCAACGGCGTGCTGCTGCGCGATCCCTTTCACAATGGTCTGGTGTTGACGGCTCAAGCGCTTGGCGATCAATAGGCGCCAGACGGTGGCTATTCTTGCAGGTAAAATGGCACATCGACGATCACACGCGTGTACCGGAAGCGACGGCGCTGATAGATGAGCGCCAACTTGAGCAGCCACGCGGTCTGGTTATGCAGCAGGTATTGCCAGCGACGGGCTGGAATGAACTCCGCCAGCACGACCGTCGCGTGTAGTCCGTCGTGGTGTTCGCGATCGGTTTGCTCCAGAAATTCCAGCAGCGGCCCCAGCGTGGAGCGATAGGGTGAAGGCACCACGATCAATGGCACTGCGGGCACCCAGGCTTCCCAATCAGCCCGCACTTCCTCTGTCGCCGCCGGATTCGTCTCGACATAGACCGCGGTGACATTATCCGAAATGGATTGAGCATAGCGTAACGCTTGCAGCACACCCCGATGCACCCCGGAGATGGGCAGCACCACGCGCGGCGCAACCAAGGGCTTCAACGATGGCGGCAGACCGCGCAAGGTCAATTCGCGCGCAACTTCGTGATAGTGACGCTGAATCGCCTGAAACATTAGCATGAAGAGGGGAATCAACAACGCGACGATCCACGCGCCCTCTCCGAACTTGCTGATCCCCACGACCAGCAACGTGCTGGTCGTCGTCAGTGTCCCCAACCCGTTGATCAACACCTTGGCCTGCCACTGACGGCCGCGTGTTTTGATCCAGTGTACCACCATGCCCGCCTGCGACAGCGTGAAAGCCAGAAACACACCCACGGCAAACAAAGGAATCAGCGCGTGCGAATCGCCGTTGAAGGCAACGATGAGCAGACCGGTCAAAGCCGCCAGTGCGATCATGCCGTTGGAAAAAACCAACCGATCGCCCAATCGTGAAAACTGATGCGGCAAATAACCATCTTGCGCCAGAATCGAAGCGAGACGCGGGAAACCGGCAAAACTCGTATTGGCAGCGACGGCCAAGATCAATAACATGGCAATCTGCACCACAAGGTACGGCCAGCCAAAGCCCAGCACCTGTCGGGACAGCGCCGACAAAATGGTTTCTTGCGGTCCGGCGACGACGGCAAAGTATTGCGTCAGGGCGATACTACCCAGAAACAATACCACCATCAAAGCAGCCATGACGATCAAGGTGATGCCTGCATTCCTGGATTCAGGCCGCTTGAACACCGGCACGCCGTTGCTGATCGCTTCGATGCCCGTCAAGGCGGTGCAGCCTGCCGCGAAGGTATGCAGAATCAAGAACGGCGTCAACGTGACGAACGACGGAGGCGCTGTTGCTGCGAGCGGAACCGGTCCCGTCCCCATCGCGCGCACGACTCCAACGGCCAGCATTGTCAAATAAGCTATCAGGAAGAAGTAGACCGGGATCGCCATTACCGTGCCGGTTTCACGCAGCCCGCGCAGATTGGCGATGGTAATGATCACCAACAGCACCAACGCCATTTCCACCCGATAAGGCCACAGCGCTGGAAAAGCCGAAGCGATCGCCGCAACGCCGGCCGTCAGGCTGACGGCTGCCGTCAACACGTAATCGATCAACAAAGCCGCCGCCGCGATCAGGCCCGGGAGTGCCCCTAAATTTTCGCGCGCTACCGTGTACGATCCGCCG
>JAUQXC010000539.1 GCA_030834825.1 Thermoflexales bacterium | reverse complement strand
GTGCCAGGTTCCACGATCCCCACTCGCCTTTCACAATCGCCGGATCGAGCTTGTCGTTCGCCGTCAACGGGCCAACCCAGGTGATGCCCGGCACGTTCAAGGCAGCGGCCGGATCATTCGCCGGCACGGAGGCGATCCAGGCATAGTCTGGCACATAGGCCAGCAGTTTCACACCATACTTTTCATACTCGGCTTTTGCCGTTTCGCGCGGAATGAAGTCGAGTTGCAGCAGAACGTGAACGCGGCCGCCATCCGATCGGGCGAGCTGGTTCAACGCCGGAAGATCAGGTGTGCCCGGCGTCACATCGCCGGATTTCAGATGGATGGTGTGAGCCGCCACGGGTGACTGTGTCCTGAGCGGTTGGGGCTGCTGCGCTGAAGCCAGCTGCGGTTTATCCGCTTGAAGAGTTTCGTACTGTGAAGTGAGCGCGATCGCTGTGGGGGAAAGCGCGGGCACCGGCCCCACCACGGCCAGTACCAGTCCCACCACCGACAACAGACGCAAGGCTTTTAATGACCACATGAAAAGACTCCTTTCGTTTAGGACAAATAGGGCAAATAGATCGGGTCGGTGAGCGATGAGTTTCAACGAGTGTGGTAACTTCATTGTGCGCCTGATGGAGCAGCGTTGTCAATATCGTTTCGCGTGTCAAAACGCTGGCGTGGGTGAGCGAAACCGAGAGGGGGTCAGTGCGTCACGTGCCAGCATGGCCTTGGTGGAGGTTAACCAGTTCGATCCAGTAGCGCGAAATGAGTTCGCCGGATTCTTCCGAGGTAACTTGTCCGGCATAAACGCCGCCGTTTTTCTCGATGATGCGGGCCGAGGCGAGGTTGACGGTGTCGCACGTTAGCAGGACACACGACAGTCCGTAATTTTGCGCTTGCTCCAAGAGCAGTTTGAGCAGCAGCGTCCCGTGACCTCGCCGTCGTTGCGAGGGGCGGATGTCATACCCAATATGGCCGGCTTCGCGCTCCAGCTGCGGGGTGAGAGACAAACGCAGCCGGCCGGTTCCGATGATGAGGCCTGCTTCAGCGATCAGCCAGAATTCGACGCCAGGAACACGGCCGGGTGGCAACTGAGAGGCATCCCGCCCACGTTTCAAGCGGGCCAGAAAGCCGTCGAAATCGGCCAGCGCGTGGGCGTAACGTTCGCCGCGAACGTTACAGGCTTGCACAAAATCGCAGGCCATGTCCAGAAAGGCGTCTCGATATTCCGCAGTCGCTTCGACTAAACGCACGTTTTAGCATCCTGACAAGCAAAAAATCCTGCCTTCAACTTCGTCGCCGCATCCGTTGGACAACCGTGATCACGATTCCCAGCAAGACGATCACGATGCCGATGATGTAGAACGTTTGGGCAGTGGCCGCACTCGCCGCGTATTGCTGCTGCAACGCGGGCGGCGGGTCTTGATAAGGAATCCCGGCGAAAAGGATGTCATAGAGGAACCCGCCACTTAAAAACAGCAGGCCTACGACAATCACTAAGAGACCGGCGTAACGTTGCAAAACTGGACGCGGCATCATCACTCCTTTCGCAAATCAAGCGGTGCAACGATTCGAAACCCCAGAATCTCTTCCGCATCGTGTACCTCGACCTTGAGCCGCGCGGCGCTGCGGCACACGTCGGGAATATCGTGCCAGGAGCCGCCGCGCGCCACGCGATAAGCCTCGCGACCGGGGGCTTGCCACACCCGATCGTCAACCGGTGCCCCCTCGTATGAGTCATGCCACGCATCAGCGCACCATTCCCACAAATGGCCGTGCATATCGTGCAAGCCAAAGGCGTTGGGCGGAAATAGATCGACTTGGGTGGTAGTGTGGCGATAGACGCCTTTCGGCTCCCCGCGATACACGAACTCGCCGTTGTAGTTGGCGACCTCAGTCGTGATAGTCGGCCCAAAGTGAAAGGGCGTCGCCGTTCCAGCGCGGCAGGCGTATTCCCATTGCGCCTCGCTCGGCAAGCGATAGGCTCGTCCGGTGCGGTTGGATAACCGCTCGCAGAAGCGCGCCGCATCGTGCCCTGACACGCGCTCGATCGGCAAGCGATCGCCCGTGAAGCGGCCGTGCGGCGCTCCCCTGATCGCACGCCACTGCTCTTGTGTGATCAGATACTTGCCCATCAAAAATGGCGCGACGGTGACGTGATGCACAGGGCGTTCGTCGTCATAGCCCTGCTTGCCCGGCGTGCCCATGCGAAACGACCCGCCGGGGATGACGATCAATTCCAGATCGACGCCGTTGCCCAGCGACTCGACGAATTGACGAGCGTGATGGATGCGCTGATCTTGAATCTCGCCGCGTTCGTTCAGCGTGACGGAGGTGAATTCGATGTTGTGTAAAGGCAGATGCTCTGGCATGTTAGAACCTCACGGCGTCGGCACGTAAGTGATGTTAGGTGGGCAGCTCGGTGCAATGTTTTGGGTGTATTCGGCCAGCGTTGATAACCCTGCAGCGGTGCGATATTCATCTACGCGCTGGGCATCCTCCAGAGTAAATGGTCCCCAGCGACCGGGGCCGGTGCAGTGGCCTTGCGTGCCATAGCGCTGAGGACGCTTCCCGTTCACCGCCACGCGATCGTACAGATAAGCGGCGTGGCGTGGCAAAGCCTCGCCTTTTTCTACAGCGGCGTGTAACAACTCCAGGCACTGTTTTTGAAAAGCCACATCATGATCAGCGTGCTGGGCCAATAACCAGGCTGCGCGCGCACCGTCCTGGCCGACCAGGCTGAACCCTGGCCAGCCGTACTTCTCGACGATTTCCTTCAGGCGCGCAGTGTTGTCGCGATTGACCTGTTGCTGCTGCTGCATCAGAGTTTCCGCGAAATTCGGCGCTTCCATGAATGCTTTCAGCGCAGCTTGATCGGCTTCTTCGCGTTGGAGCAATTCCAGTCGTAAATCATTGTTGCCTACGGCAGGTGCGCAAGCCGTTAATATCAGGATCAGCAGAAGCAACGTGCTGAAAATGAAAAAGCGTTTCATCGCGGAAAGCTAAAAATCCCACTCTGTATGATGCGTGTGACATACATCGCTTGTGGCAGTGTCAAGTAGGTTCCTCGTTCGCCGCCGTGCTGGCGTCGATATTCTTTGGCGTGTTCTTCTGACCAGAAGAAGATGGACTTCCGTCAGAAAGCGTCGATGATGCTGGGATCGTCCAGCTGGCCGAAGTTCACCATGGGCGCATAGACCAACGGCTCGGCCTCGGCTTCGACCACGCGATAGTTCAACTCGCTGTCGATCTCGAGGTGCAGCGGTTGCTGACAGTGGGCGCACTCCGTTGTGAGGTTGAATGAAAGGTGTTCCTTCCGCAATTGCCCTTGCACGAAGGGCGTCGCAATCGCGTCGATCGCTCAGGCGGCGTCGATGCGTTCACCGCTGCTGAAGGCGACGTGGTGGGGCGTACAGGCCGCCGTCACCGGATAGGCCCATTCCACCTCGCCCTGTGGATTGCGAAACAGAAACGTCATATGCTTTTCTAGATCGTCGAGGATGAAGCTTAATCGATCGGCGGGCAGATGCAATGCCCGCGCGATGCAGTCGGGCGACAGCGGTTTGCCTGCTCGCGGAATCTCCATCACCACAAAATCACGTACACGGTGATGATCGGGCGACATGAATTTGAGATTCGCCTCGTCGCGCACCTGCCTCTGCCAGATGAAACGTGGAATCGGCAGCAGATAACGCCAGAGGCCCAGGAGCAAACTGTTTTTCATGGTGAAGTCTCCGTCTAAAGAGGTAGTGACTCTTCTGCCGTGATGCGGCGCAGGAGTTGTGCGTAATCGGTGAACGTGAAATCGGGTGTGGCCGTGCCCTGATTGGTTCCGAAGAGCGCGGCTCGCAGGCCCGCACCTTGCGCGGCCAAGATGTCGATGTCGCGATCGCCAAGCCCTAGAGTTGTTTCGCGCGGCAGCTGCTGTCGATCGATCAATGCGACAAAGGCCGCCGGATCGGGCTTGCGCGGATAAGCGTCGTCGTTGCTGATGATGTCTGCAAAGCAGGATGTCAGCTGATGGGCTGCCAGCAACCGATCGAGCGAACTGCGCCCGCGATGCGTGACGATCAAGTTCAGGCCGCCGCGCGCTTGAATGGCCGTACAGACTTCGCGTACGCTGGGAAAGGGCGGCTGATCGGCGGACGTGACGGTGCGATAGTGTTGTGCGAAGCGATCTTCCAGATCGGCGGTGGATAAGGCGTAGGTTGTGGCGAGGGTGGCTAAGCAGTGATCGAGCGTGATTTGCGCCAGGCTCAGGATCCAATCGAACGAGGCGGTCACGCCCAGGTCATGCAACCCGGCGTGAAAGGCTCTGGCAATAGCGGGGTAGGTATCGAACAACGTCCCATCCACATCCCAGATGAGATGCTGGATCATGGTAATCTCCACTGAACGATGTTCTTCTCCCCTGGACGGATCATAGTTTACTCTGTTTTCGAAAAAACTGTTGAACCTCCCGGAGGTGCAAGCGTTGCCAGGGCGCGAAGACAACCCCCACCTGTTGACCTAACTGCGGATGTATCCTATACTTTTATGGGTAATGAACAGTGAACTTGTTTTGAAACAAGGAGCGGCATGGGCAAGTGGGCTGACTACTGCATCGTCGGGGTACATCTTTCTGCCGATCGGAAGTGGGTGGAAAGAGTGCGCATTCTGCCGGATACGGGCGACTTGTTGGTGACCGGCCTGATCATGCTGCGCCAGCAAATCCTGACCGGCATCCAGCGTGGCATGACGTTTACTACAGCGCTGCCTGACCCGCTGCATATGTCCTATGCCAAAGGGCAATCGGTGAGCATCGTCACTGTGGATGGGGTGGACTATCTGCGCGTGGACGCCACCCCGATCGCTGGAGATAATCTGGGCAACGCGCCTGAATTCTAGCCGGCGGTCTTCGCGCCGCCCGGCAACCTCGCGTGCTATTTCCGCGTGTCTTTCCTCCTCGCTGCACGGTTCATTGGAGAAACTGACTGAGCCCAGCTTGAACCGATTTGACAATTCACCCTCAAATAGGCTAAGCTTCCGCATGCTCTTCACCCAAGTGTAATCAACAATCCACAGTGGTGAGAGACGGCGTCGGCCTAGCTGACGCGGTTGAAGAACGCACCTCTGTTTTCAGGAGCCACACATGGCTGACACCGCGGGCACTTTTACCGATCTTGAAATTCGTATCTTTCAGAAGCAGGAACAAGGTTATCCCGTCGAAATTACCCTGGGCGGACAACAGGAATTTCCGCGTGGTTTCCTGCCGGCCGAGGTGTTGCCCTGGAGCCCCGGCGGTGATGTGGTCGCCGACGGATCAAAGCTGTTCGAGATGTTGTTCAAGGATGGCACGCTCCGCGGTGCCTGGGCCGAAGCGCGCGGTCGGGCGTCGCAGCGCCGCCTCCGTTTTCGCATCGATCCACAGGCCGCTGAGCTGCATGCACTGCCCTGGGAATTGCTGCTGGAAAATCAGGCGTTGCTTGCAGCGCAGGCCGACACGCCGTTCTCGCGTTACCTGCCCATTGCGCTGCCGTGGAGCGGGGCGGTGGAACAACGTCCGATCAAGCTGCTGGTGGCGATCTCGGACCCCGACGATCTCAAAGAGAAATATGATCTGGCCCAGGCCGATGTGGCGTTGGAGCGCAAAGCGCTGGAAGAAGCCTTTGCCCACGTCGACCAGAAAAGCCTGGAAGTCACTTTCATGGAAGCGCCCATCACGCTGGAGCGCATCGAAGAAGAATTGCGTAAGGGTTACCACATCTTCCATTACTTGGGGCACGGCGCCTACAACAGCAAGCGCCAGCAGGCCGCGTTGTATCTGCAAGATGCTGCTGGCCACGCCAAGCGTGCGCTCGACGATGAGATTGTGTCGATGGTGGCGCGGCAGGGTGTGCGTCCGCATTTGATTTTCCTGGCGGCGTGTCAGAGCGCGGTGCGATCGTCGGCGGATGCGTTTGTCGGGCTGGGGCCTAAGCTGGTGAGCGCCGGTGTGCCCGCCGTGATCGCCATGCAGGACTTTGTGACGGTTGATACGGCGCGCAAGTTCAGCAGTGCCTTCTATCAACGGTTGGTGGAGCACGGCCAAGTCGATCGGGCGGGCAACGAAGCGCGGAGTTCTTTACTCACGGCGGGCCGTCCGGACGCCAGCGTGCCGGTGGCTTTCCTCCGGTTGAAATCGGCGCAATTATGGGGCAACGAAGTTGATGCACGCGGCGAAGTGCTCGGCTCCAAGAATCCCAAGATTTTCTGGACGGGCCTCATCCGCATGCTGCAACAGGGCAAGTGCACACCCCTCATCGGGCCACGGGTGTGTGGCCGCTGGATTCCCAGCCGCAATGAAATTGCGGAGCGTTGGGCCATAGAGCACGGTTATCCCTTTGGCGACAAAGTGAATCTGGCGCGGGTGGCGCAATACATGGCCAGCAGTCAAGGCGAAGATTTTCCGCGTGGCGAGCTGATGGACACCACCTTGAAGGAAATGCTCCGCCGTCTGCCGGAAGAACTGCGCCCCGCCAAGCAAGCGAGCTCGCTGACGGAATTAGTCAATGCCGTAGGCTTTCAGACTCTGGTGGCCGACGATCCGAATGAAGTGCATCGTGTGCTGGCCGCGCTGAACCTGCCCTTGTATCTAACGACGAATTTTGTCAGTTTCATGACGGAATCACTGCAAGCCTTGCAGCGTAAGCCTACGCGCGAGCTGTGCCGCTGGAACGAACGGCTCGACGGGCTGCCCTCCATCTTTGAAGAGCGCCCTGATTACAGGCCGACGCCTGAAGAGCCGCTGGTCTATCATTTCTTTGGCACCGACGATGAACCAGACTCGGTGGTGCTGACGGAAGATAATTACTTCGACTGGCTGGTGAAAGTCTCGGCGGAACCGGAACGCGTGCCGCCGGTGATTCAAGCGGCGATGACCAACACGCAATTGATGTTCCTGGGCTACAGCATGCATGACATCGAATTCCGCGTGATCATGCGCGGCCTCATCGCGACGCGTGGGCAACGCCGCAACTTCAAACATGTGGCCGTGCAGCTGGATGTGGACGATGTCCAGGTGGAAAACGTCGGGTCGGTGCAAACCTTCCTGCAGCAGTATTTTCAGGACGCGGAGATCAACGTGTACTGGGGCAGCATGGAGCAGTTCATTTCGGAATTGAAAGAGCAGTGGGAAAACGCCAGCCGTTAGCGGCTGGTTGCTAGTGATTGGTTGTTGGTTGAGCCAATGATCAACAACCAACAGCCAGCAGCCAATGATCAACAGCCAATGAAAAACAATCCCTACATCGGCCCGCGCCCCTTTGAACGGTCCGATCGCGATCGGTTCTTTGGCCGCGCCCGCGAGATGCGCGATCTGCTCTCACTGATCATGGCCGAGCGGGTGGTGTTGTTCTATGCTCAATCGGGGGCGGGTAAGACCTCGCTCCTTAACACGCAAATCGTCCCCGCATTGGAAGAGGAAGGGTTCAAGGTTTTGCCGATCGCGCGCGTGGGCAGCGGTGCTCCACGGGGAGTTGACGCGGCCTCCATCAAAAACCTCTTCGTCTTCAGCGCCTTGCTGACACTGGCCGGGCCGCAGGGCGACAGCGATTTGCTGCATCAGCAAACGCTGAAAAGTTTCCTCGCGTCGATCGCTGACGACGAACATCCGCCCATTGTCATCTTCGATCAATTTGAAGAGCTGCTCACCACCCATCGTGCTCGCTGGGAAGACGCGCGCGGTTTCTTCGAGCAGCTGCGCGATGCCTTGCAAGCCATCCCCAGGTTGGGCGTGGTGCTGGCGATGCGCGAAGATCACGTGGCTGGGCTTGATCCCTATGCGGCACTGCTGCCCAAGCGCCTGAAGACGCGCTTTCGCATGGAACTGCTGGGTTACGACGGCGCACTGGAAGCCGTGAGGAAACCGGCGCAGAATACCGGCTGTGCCTATGGCACCGGTGTGGCCGAGCGACTGGTGGACGATCTGCGGCGCATTCAGGTCACTGCGAACAGCACCGAAACGTCCAACGGCGCGCTGGGTGCCTACGTCGAACCGGTGCAGCTGCAAGTGGTGTGCCGCCGGCTGTGGGATAACCTGCCTGAACGTGAAGAGCGCATCATCACGTGGTCGGAGATCGAACAGTTCGGCGACATCGATCGGGCGTTGACCGATTTCTACGAGAGCGTGCTGCAACACACCGCGCAGGAAACCCCTGTGTCGGAACGACAACTGCGGCGCTGGTTCGCCACCGAACTGATCACGCCGATGAAGACACGCGGGCTGGCCCTGCGTGGCGAGCACGGCACGAACGGCCTGTCGAATGAAGCCGTCGATGTACTCGATCGGCAGCACCTCATCCGGGCCGAGGCTCGCGCCGGAGCCTATTGGTATGAGCTGGCGCACGATCGGCTGGTGGAACCGATCGTGACTTCCAATGCGGCCTACGATCAAGCACATCTAACCTCGCTGCGCATCACGGCGCAAAAGTGGCAGCAGAGCAAGAATGCCGATTTGCTCTATAGCGGCAGCGTCTTGGTGGATGCGATCCGTTTTACCCGCACACATCCCTACGACATTGAGGATTACGAGCATGAGTTTTTAGCGGCCAGTACTCAAGCCCAGCGCGTCAAGGCTCGCAACCGGATCATCCGCTTATCCGTGATCGCGGCGCTTAGCGTGGGCATGATCATCATGGCGGCGTTGGCGGTGCTGGCCTTCCAAAGCAAGCAAGAAGCCGATCAGCAACGCCGCGTGGCCGTAACCGCGCAGGCTCAGGCCGAAACACAGCGGCAGTCGGCTGATGCAGCGCGAGCCACAGCGGTCGCCGATGCGAATGCGCGGGCCGCAGCCGAAGCCCAAGCTGTGCAGCAGAGCAACATTGCCAAGCAACAGTATCGGGCCGCGTTGTCATCACAAATTGCGGGACAGGCTCAGCTCAGCCTCAACGATTTTCCGCAACGCAGTTTGCTGCTGGCCGTTGAAGCGTTGAGCGTCACCCTTAAGGCCGGTGAGCCGCGCGTGCCCGCCTCCGAAAACGCGCTGCGTGAAGTGCTGGCGCGTGCGGGCAGTATTCCCGGTCGCATCTTGCCGGACGCGGCTTATCCAGCGACGTTCAGTTCGGATGGGCGCTGGCTTGCTACGACGGGTTGCGATGAGACCCAGCCTGATAAATGTCATGCACACAACGTCCTGTTGTGGGATATGCACGACAAAGCTGTCAAGCCGATCGTGCTGCACGGTCACACTGACGTTGTCCAGTCATTAGCGTTCAGTCCTGATGGGCATTGGTTGGCCTCCGGCAGTTGGGACGACACCGTGCGGTTGTGGAACGTGTCGCGCGCTGCACCAGCCTTGGACTCGATCGAGTTGCCGGCGGGCGAGTATGCTGCTGTGTGGAGTGTCGCCTTTAGTCCCGACGGACATTGGTTGATGGCAGACGGCCATACGACGGGCGCGAATCTGTGGGACATGACCGCGGCCTACATTCCCGCCAGCCGCCGATCGTTACCGGCGTACCCCAAAGGGTTGGCCGTGTTTAGTTCTGATGGGCAGTATCTGGCGATTCACGGCGAAGGCCATGTCGAAGTCTGGAACATTGCCACGTCCAATCCAACCGGGCTGCTGCCCAAGAATGGAGACTGGTCTGAGGTGACGGCTGTGACCTTCATCTCCAACACACATCAATTGATCGCTGCGACCTGTCGGGACAATTGCACATCATCAGATCTGACGCTGTGGAATCTTGACGATTTAGCTGGTGAGCCGGTTATTCTATCTGCCCAGCAGGGATTAATCACTGCGCTGGTTGCCGACGGCAATCGGCTGCTGACGATCCGTGACGACCTGACAATCGAAGTGTGGGATGTGACCGGTCCGAATCCAAACACTGTTCTGGCAAGGCTGCGCGGAGCTGCGTCAAAGGTTAATGTACTGACATTCAGCCCCGACAGGAAATGGTTGGCCGGCGTCGAGGACAAAACGGTGTGGCTGTGGAACATGTCCTCACCCACTGATGCTCCCATTGCACTGGCTGGTAATGCTCACCCCGTTACCCAGATCGAATTTAACCCGGATGGACATTGGCTGACGACGGCCAGCTGTATTCTAGAAGTACGCGACGACTGCATGGTCACCAGTGTGTGGCTGTGGGAAATCGGCAACCCCAGGCCTGAACCTGTCACGTTGAGCAACGCTGTTCGGTTTGACTTCAGCCCAGACGGGCAGTGGCTCGTCACGGGCACCGGAGCGAAGTTATGGGACATGACGACCATTGCTTCAGCTCCTGTGCCGCTGGTCTTATCTACAACACCCCAAGGCTTTGATGGCTTCAGCCCTGATGGGCGCTGGCTCGCCACCGACGGAGGAATGAAGTTATGGGACATGACGACCATCACTTCAACTTCCATACCTTTGGTCTTAACTGCAACCCAAAGTGTAATTGCCTTCAGCCCCGATGGGCACTGGCTGGCGGCTAGCGGTGATCATGGCCCATCACACCTCTGGGACATGTCCAAGCCGGGAAACGAACCGATTGCGCTCAATGGCGTTGAGATGGGTGTCAGTGTGATGGCGTTCAGTCCGAATAGTCGCTGGCTGGCAGTTGGCAATGACGATGGTACACTGCGACTACGGGACACAACTCAACTGGCTGGTCAGCCGCTTGATTTGCCAGGCCACCAGAAACGTATTCAGGCGATTGCCTTCAGTCCCGACGGACACTGGCTATCCAGCGCCAGTGATGACGGTACCACGCGGTTGTGGTCAGTCGATCAGATCCATGCTGAACCGATCGTGCTGCATGGACACGAGGCCGGCGTGAGCGATGCGGTCTTTAGCCCCGATAGCCGCTGGCTGGCCACGGTCGGCTGCGATAAGGAGGCTGGCGTCGTTATCTTCTATTGTATTGCAAGCACAGTACGGGTATGGAACATGGGCGATCAGGCCAGCCTGTCAGCAGTGCTGCGAGGGCACGCGAATCGCTTGACGGCCGTCACTTTCAGCCCGGATGGACAATACATTGCTGCCGGCGAGTCATGCCCCTTCGATGCCGATTCAGCGTGTTCCGCGATGGTGCTCGTCTGGAATCGAAAGAATCCCCTCACCTCGATCGCGCCGATCGTCCTGCACGGTGACGGGCCGCATATCGTCGAGATCGCCTTTAGCCCGGATGGGAGCTGGCTGGCAATGGCAAGCATGAATGATTACGCGGCAGGCTCATGGGTTAGCTTGTGGCGCATGAACGTGCCGGATCTGATCGATTTGGCGTGCCGCGCCGCCGGCCGCAATCTGACCTCTGCCGAATGGCAGCAGTATTTTCCCGACCAGCCCTATCGCACGACCTGTGATCAATGGCCGTCAGGTCAATGAATCATGAGCAATGTTCGATGAACGATGACGAGCGATCGCCCGGTAGTGACTAACGACTTAGCTTAACGACCATGCAAAACAATCCCTACATCGGACCTCGACCTTTTGAGCGGGCAGACGGCAGCAACTTCTTTGGGCGCACCCGTGAAACGCGTGATCTGCTCTCGCTGATCATGGCCGAACGCGTGGTGTTGTTCTATGCCCAATCGGGCGCAGGCAAGACCTCCTTGCTCAACACCCAAATCATCCCCGCGCTGGAAAACGAGGGTTTCTTCGTATTGCCCGTGGCACGCGTGGGCAGCGATTTGCCGCCGGGCTTGCGGGAAAAAACTGTCAAGAACATCTTCGTCTTCAGCGTGTGGATGGGTTTGATGGGCAAGGAAACGCCGCTCAGTACCTTGACCGGCACCACGCTTAGTGCTGCGATCAACAGCTGGAAGGCGCAGGCTCCGCCCGACGAAGACGGCGATCCCCGCCCGCCCATTCTGATCCTCGATCAATTTGAAGAG
>JAUQXC010000538.1 GCA_030834825.1 Thermoflexales bacterium | reverse complement strand
AGCGATCACTTGCCCAATCTCTTCAGTGGTCAACAAATGGCTAAGCGCCTTGCATTCAACCACGAGAAAATTTTCGACCCAGAGATCGAGATACATATAACCAATCAGCGAATCGTCGATATAGACATTGACGCGCTTCTCAATTTCGACGGCAAGTCCAGCCTGACCTATCAGTTCGGCGAGGCGGTACTGGTACTTGTCTTCGCGATGACCGGGACGCAGCTCGTGATGGGCGCGCATTGCGAGGCCGTTGAGTTGATAAGTCAGATCGTCCCATTCTGTTTTGACCAGTCCGGCCTGCTTGGTATCGGGCATGATTTGCCGTCCGTTTTAATTTGTTTGTTCGTTTCGCGCAGCAATCCGTTGTAAGCGTTCGTTCTTTTCCGCTTGTCCGTTTGCGAGTCCGCTGAAGGCCTTGTATCCGATGTCCTTCCGGTATTGCCTTCCCTCAAACTCGATCTGCCCCACGGCCGTATACGCCCGCTCGATCGCCTCGCGTAAATCTGCACCGAAGCCGGTTATGCCCAACACGCGCCCGCCGGCTGTCACCACGGTGTCTTTACTCAGCTGGGTACCTGCCTGGAAGACGACGGCCTGATCAAACGTCGCATCCAATCCACGGATCTCGCGTCCGCTCGGATATTTGCCGGGATACCCCTCCGAGGCCATGACCACACAGGCCGCTGCTCCCGATCGCCACTTCACCTCGATCTCGGCCAACTGCCCGTTAGCGCACGCCTCGACGATGTCGAGCAGATCGGTTTCGAGCAGCGGCAGAATCACCTGCGTTTCCGGATCGCCGAAGCGGCAGTTGTATTCCAGCACGCGCGGCCCATCGGTCGTAAGCATCAATCCGGCGTACAACACACCGACGAAGGGTTTGCCCTCGGCGCGCAACCCGTCAATCGTTGGTTGCAGGATCGATCGCGTGAATTCTTCGACGAGCGCGGGCGGGCAGATCGGCGCGGGCGCATAGGCGCCCATGCCGCCGGTGTTGGGACCTTGATCGTTATCGAAGATGCGTTTGTGATCCTGGGCGGGCGGCAGTGGCTTGAGGGTGACGCCATCGGTGAAGGCGAGCAGCGAAACCTCTGGCCCGCTCAACCGTTCTTCAATGATGACCTCGTCGCCCGCCGCGCCAAACTCCTTGTCCAACATGATCGATCGTAGCGCGGCTTCGGCGTCGTCGGCGCAGTTGGGCAGGATCACACCTTTGCCGGCCGCGAGGCCGGAGGCCTTGATCACGATCGGATAGTCGATGCTCAATAGATACTTTAGTGCTTCACGAAACTCGGTGAACGTGGCAAAGCGCGCGGTGGGGATGTGGTGGCGCGCCATGAAATCCTTGCTGAAGGCCTTGGACGCCTCGATCTGCGCGGCGACCTGTGAAGGGCCAAAGACCCATCGGCCGGCGGCCCGCAGCGCGTCGGCCAACCCGATCGCTAATGGCGCTTCAGGACCGACGATGATCAGATCGATCGCTTGCTCGTTCGTAAAAGCCACCAGTGCCGCGATGTCTTCGGCGCTGATGGAGACATTACCGACCGTCGCCGACTGACCACTGACCGCTGACCACTGACTACTCTCCGTCCCGGCATTCCCCGGCGCCACGAAGAGCTGCGCCAGACGCGGCGACTGCGCCACCTTCCACGCGATGGCGTGTTCGCGTCCGCCCGAACCGACGATTAGCACTCTTAACTTTTTATTCATCATTGCGAAGCATCCCTTTGGGACTTTTCACTCGTCATTCGTCACGCAATCGCCTTCTCGAATCCCGTTTTCGTGTGCATCACATCCAGCTCGATCGGATACACGCCCGTGAAGCACGCCTGGCAATAACCGTTCTGGCGTCCGATGGCGCGCATCATCCCGTCGAGGGAGAGGAAGTGCAACGTATCCGTATCGATGTGATCGCGGATCTCGTCGAGCGTCAGGCGATGTGCAATGAGCTCTTCGTATGTGCCCATGTCCACACCCATGAAGCAGGGATGCGCGATTGGAGGACAAGTGATACGCATATGGACTTCGCGCGCACCCGCATCGCGCAGCAAGCGCACCAATGGCCCAGAGGTATTACCGCGCACGATGCTGTCGTCAATGACGATCACGCGCTTGTTACGCAAATTCTCTTCGATCGCCAGGAACTTCAGTGCGACACCTTGACGGCGCAGCGAGTCGGTTGGTTGGATGAACGTCCGCCCGATGTAGCGATTCTTGATGAAGCCGTCGTTGTAAGGAATGCCCGAAGCGCGTGCGTAGCCAATCGCCGCCGGAATCGAACTGTCGGGCACGGGGATGACCACATCGGCCTCGACCGGTGCTTCACGCACAAGTTCTTCGCCCAGGCGCTGCCGCACTTCGTGGACCAGCAGACCATCCCAGAAACTATCGGGGCGCGAGAAATAGATGTGTTCAAACACGCAGCGGGCCAGCTGCGGTTCGGGCGGCAGGGCCTGTCGCACACGCAGGGCCGTGTTGCTCAACGTGATGATCTCGCCGGGCTTCACTTCGCGGATCGAGTTGCAGCCCAGCGTACGCAAGGCTCCACTCTCCGAGGCCGCCGCATGCCCACCGCTGGGCAAACGCCCCACGCTCAACGGCCGAAAGCCCCACGGATCGCGCACCGCGTACACGTGATGGCGCGTGAGAATGACCAGGGAATAGGCGCCGCGCCACTTGGGCATGCAATGGCGAATGCGATCGTCCCACGTGTCGCCCTCGGCTCCGGCCAGCATCATCGTGATGATTTCGCTATCCGACGACGACGACAAGCCGACGCCGCGCTTCAACACCTCCTGCCGCAGTTCGGCCGCGTTGATCAAGTTGCCGTTGTGCGCCACGGCCACCGGCCCGAACTGTGTCTCGATGACGAATGGCTGCGCGTTGCGAATGCTCGATGAGCCGGTCGTGGAATAGCGGGTGTGCCCGATGGCGTAATGGCCCGTCAACGGCGCGAGGTTGTTTTCGTTGAAGACCTGTGACACCAGGCCCACGTCTTTGTGAACGCGCACTGAGATGCCGTCGGCCACGGCGATGCCCGCCGCTTCCTGCCCACGATGCTGCAGGGCATAGAGTCCGAAGAACGCCATGCGCGAGACATCTTCGTTGGGCGCGTAGATGCCGATGATGCCGCATTCTTCGTGGGGGCTGTCTTCCTCACTCATCCTTCAGCCCCCATCCCTCGATCATCCTTGATGATCTTCTCGGCCTGCTTCTGCTGAAACTCAATGACCTTCGCCTTTACCTTCGCGTCGCATTGCCCCAGAATTTTAGCGGCTAGCAGCGCGGCGTTGGCGGGTTCCAGCACCACCGCCGGTGCAATGCCCGACGGCATCCGCAGTGATGAATAGATGTCTGCACCGCCGAACGATTCGCTCGTTGGCGGACACGCGATGACGGGCGCGCTGACTGCTCCATCGGTGAATCCCGACAAGGCATTGCTGCGCCCTGCCACGGTGATATACACCTTGGGACGTGGATCAGCTTCGTACTGCCGCAGGAGGCTCAGCGCATGCTCTGCTGTCTTGTGCGCCGATCCGATGCGCGTCACGACCTCCACTTCAAAGCCGCGCGCGGCCTCTGCAATCTTCGCGCAATGCGCCTCGTCGGCCTTCGATCCCATCAAAATGATCACCAGTGGTTGGGTCATATTTGTTCTCGGGTTCCTGCCCTGAAGAATCAACTGTGGTCGGCGGTCCGTCGTCTGTCGTCGTTAAAGTGCATTTAACGGATTTCGCACGTCGATCTGTTGGGCTTTGTAAAGATTCTGCAACAGCCGTGGCTCGATCGGATAGGCGCCGGGTTCAAACGGCTGCCCCGTCAGCATCTCGTAGATGCGGATGTAGCGCTCGCTCGCCGCGATCCACAAATCGTCCGGCATCGCCGGGATCGGCCCCTCGCCGCGATAGCCTTGTTCGGCATAGGCTAATCGCACGAACTCCTTGTCGAAATTTTCCGGCTCCGTGCCTTGCGCCAAACACTTGGCATACGAATCTGCTTTCCAGAAGCGCGACGAATCCGGTGTGTGGACTTCGTCGATGAGCAGCACACGTCCATCGGGCGCGCGGCCAAATTCATATTTGGTGTCGACCAGGATCAAGCCGCTTTGTTCGGCAATCTCTTGCCCTCGCTTGAAGATCGCCAGAGCGGCGGCCTGCACCTGATCCCACGTCGCCCGATCGAGCAATCCGTGCTCGACCACTTCCGCGCAGGTCAGGCGCTCGTCGTGTCCGGTCGGGCCACCCTTCGTCGTCGGCGTGATGATCGGCTCCGGCAGTTTCTCGTTCTTGCGCAAACCCTCGGGAAAGTGATAGCCGTAGATGTCGCGCTCGCCGAGCGAGTAGCGGTACCACAGCGCCGTGCTCGTCACGCCGGTGATGTATCCGCGCACGATCACTTCGACGGTGAAAGGTTTTGCCAGCATCACGATCGTCGCGTTGGGATCGGGTACGCCGATCACGTGATTCGCGATTACATCGCAGGTCTGATCGAACCACCAGGCTGAAAGTTGATTCAGTACCTGGCCCTTGTAGGGTACGCGCGCCAGAATTCGATCGAACGCTGACAACCGATCGGTGGTCACGAGCAGACGTTGACCATGCTGTAACTCATACCAGTCGCGCACCTTGCCGGCTTGTTTGCTGGGCAACGGCAGCTGCGTTTCACCCAGTGCCAGGGGCAATTGCTGGCGAATCTGTTCTGTCGTAATCACGTGTCTCCTCCTGCTGGCGAACTCTGTTTATCTGTTAGTGGCCGACGCGATCGATCCCCGCCCGTGTGCCCTCGGCGCACACCGCGGCGAGCAGGGCCTTGATCGTATCCACGATGATGAACGGTGCTGCGCCCAACGCCCAACCTTTGCTCCAATCGTTGCTCAGAACCCCGATGGTCAACCACGCCGTGCCGATCGTGTAGATCACGGCGACGCCGATCAGACTGGCGGCGAAACTCCATACCCGCTTGCCCCGCGCGCCTTTCTCGGTTAACCAGCCGGTGATGAAGGCTGCCGGAATGAAACCGATCAGATAACCGGCAGTGGCGCCGGCAAACGCCGCCGCGCCAATCCCCTTCGCATCAAACGGCAGTCCGAACGCAATCGTCGTCACGTAGAGGATTTGGCTCAACGCGCCATCTTTCGCCCCCAGCGTCAATCCCGCCAGCAGCACGATCATTACTTGCAATGTGATCGGCACCGGCGTGAACGGCAGTAGGATGGTGAGACGGGCGCTGATCGCCGTCAATGCAGCGAAAAGCAAAATCGCCGCGGCACGCACCAGTGCGGGGTTGGAACTACGCGCTTGAATTCGACTCAGTAACATCTTTTTCTCCTTGGTGTGAATTCGCTGAATGGCAGTCATAGGTGAAATCCGTTTGTCCGTTTCGCAAAGCGGTCTGTTGATAGTCTCATTCGTTTATCCGCTTCGTGGCAGGCATCCGTTGAAGACCTGCTTCCGCTACATCTCGCGTGCGTACTTCACGCCATTCTCAAACAATCTTAACCCCAAACGTCCACTTTCGCCGCGCGTCCAGCGGGGATGCTGATACGCCGCGATGTGATCTTCGGGATGCGGCATCAAGCCCAGGACGTTGCCGCGCGGATTGCAGACGCCCGCGATGTCGCCGATCGAGCCGTTGGGGTTGACGGGGTAAGCGCCGTGCGCGGCGCTGCCGTCGGCCTGGGCATAAGTCAACGCAATCTGATCTTGTGCCTGCAACACCGCCAGATCGTCTGGATCATTCAACAGGAAACGGCCTTCACCGTGCGCCACCGGGCATTCGATCAGATCGCTCAAGCCGCATGTCCAAACGCAGCGTTGCGACTGTGGCTTGAGAACGACCCAGCGGCACTCGAAATGTCCCTCGGCGTTGAAGGTCAATGTCGCCGTGTTATTGCTCGCTGACCGCTGAGCGCTGACCGCTGAGCGCTGACCAGGGAGGATGCCTGACTTTACCAGCGCCTGAAAGCCGTTGCAAATGCCGATCACGGGTTTGCCGCTTTCGACAAAGGTGTGCACTTCTTCATTAAAATACGTGTTGAGGTCGAGCGCCCACAACTTGCCGGAACCGAGCGCATCGGCGTAGGTGAAGCCGCCGGGCAGGACCAGGAGCTGATAAGCGTCCCACCGCTTCTCTTTCGTGCGCAGTTGATTGATGTGGACGATGTCGGCAGCTGCGCCGGAAGCCTCAAAAGCTTGTGCGGCTTCGTGATCGCGATTGGAGCCATCGGCGTGGAGGATCAAGACTTGGGGTTTGCTCATGTCAGCACTTTGCTCATGTAATGGAGATCAATGTACTTGCCGTCCAGGCACAGCGCGTAAGGCGCAGTGCTCTCGATTTGGAAGCCCAGCTTGTGGTAGAGGGCCAGCGCCACGAAGTTATGCGTCATCACCGACAGTTCCAATCGCTGTATCGCATGCCCGCGTCCCCAGCCTTCACACGCTTTCAACAGGCGAGTGCCCAGACCTTGCCGCTGGTAGGCTTGCAACACGCCGAGGAGGATATGTACGCGGTGGTGATTGTGGCGATACAGCCCGCCTCCGGCCCATAAAAACCCAATCAGCTGCGTGGCCATTTCGGCGACGAAGATCGTCTGATTGTCCGTCGCCAGCATCAACTCAATGCGCTCGCGTACCCGCTGGGTAGTGACCAGCCAATGATCCGGCTCGAAGCGCAGGAACTCTGTTTCGCGGTCGATCTGCTGACGCAGTTGCCAGTAGGCGGCCGCATCATCCGGTGAGATCTCGCGCACGTTGATCATGCTTCGTTGCTCTCGCCAGAAACTCTCACAAGAGTTTACTCATGTAATGGAGATCGACATACTCGCCATCGACCCGCAGCGCGTGTTGCGCCGTTCCCTCGAGCTGGAAGCCCAGCTTCTGATATAAGGCGATGCCCAGCTGATTGTGCGTCATCACCGTCAATTCCAGGCGATGCAGGCCGCGTTCGCGCGCCCACGCCTCGCAGGCTTGAAACAGCCGCGTGCCGATGCCCTGGTTGGTGTAGACCGTGCGGAGGCCGATGACAATGTGGACGGTGTGATGATTGCGGCGGTAGTCGCCACCGTTGGCCCACAGCCAGCCGACCAACTGCCCTTCATCTTCGGCCAGAAACATTTGCTTGTTGTCGCTCTGGCCGATGGTCGCTAGGCGTTCGCGTTCCTGCTCGACGGTGGTTTGCCGTTCGCCGGGTTCCAGC
>JAUQXC010000537.1 GCA_030834825.1 Thermoflexales bacterium | reverse complement strand
CATCCAGGTGACCGTGCCCGATGTCTTGAGCTTGCTGCCCAGCAGCTGGGCCTTGCCCTGTGTGCCGGTGACGGGTCAGCAATCCGGTTTCTTTGTGGTGCCGCAGATCGGCGCCAGCGTGTGGGTCGAGTTCGAGCACGGCGATCCCAATTATCCGATCTGGGTGGGTGGCTTCTGGGGCAACGCCACCGAAGTGCCGGCACTCGCGCTCGCGCCGCCGCCCATCCCACCCGGCAACAACATCGTCATCCAATCGACGCTGCAAAACATGGTGATGATCAGCGACTCCGCGCCGACGCCGGTGACGGGCGGCATCGTTTTGAAGAGCACCACCGGCGCGATGATCGTCGTCAATGACAGCGGCATCTATATCTCAAACGGCAAAGGCGCGATGATTACCCTGCTCGGTCCGACCGTCACGATCAACAACGGCGCGCTGGTGGTCATTTAGTTCCTCTCTCCTTAGTAAAGAGAGGGGCGAGGGGTGAGGTCACATGCCCGGGTTTCTGTTACATGTTGGTGCAACCGTTCTCTGCTCACACGGCGGTCAAGCTCAACCGACTGCGCCCAATCCGCGCGTGCTGGTCAGCGGCCAACCGACGGTGACGCTCACGACGCCGTATGTCGTGGCGGGTTGCGCGCTGCCACCGCCACCCGGCGCAAACGGTCCGTGTATTACGGCGCAGTGGCTTGTCGGCACCACGCGTGTCTTTTCGAACGGACAACCGCTGCTGGTACAAAGCAGCCAGGCGATCTGTGCGCCCACCGGCACACCGTTGATCATCGCTGTGACGCAAGTTCGCGCTTCGGCGATCTGACTTCCCCTCTCTTTGTTATGAGAGGGGTTAGGGGTGAGGTAGTGAAGATGAACATCGACTATCCCTTTCACTTTGACGGACGCGGGCGCACCGCCGCCACGACCGACGACGATCACATTCGCGACATGCTGGAGCAATTGATCTTTACCAGTCCCGGCGAGCGCGTCAACCGGCCCGACTTTGGCAGCGGCATCATGCAGCTGATCTTTGCGCCCAATAGCCCGGAACTGGCCGCCACACTGCAATTCACACTGCAAGCGGCCATTCAACGCTGGCTGGGCGATGTGCTGGAATTACAGTCGCTGGAAGTCACCAGCGTCGATTCAACCCTGACCATCGATGTTAAATACCTGGTGCGGCAGACCCAGCAACAGCAGGCCGCCACCTTCACGCGGACGGTGTAACGATGAACACGACAACGATCTGCCAGGACGACGCCCGCCGTGAAACGGTACGTGCCCGACCGGAACTCAACGGCCTCGACTACGTGGAAGTCGCCGACGATCAACTCACGCTGAATGTGTACTTCCTGGGCAAGGCCCCGGAAGCCATCCAGGATGGAACGACGCAATACGTGCGCATCGCAGGCGGACGGCGCATTCGCGACATCCAGGTCGTCGATGTGGAAGTCGTGCGCGAAGACGATCCCGAACTCGACGATCTCATGATCGTGCGTGTCGACCGGCCCGGCGATTTCTCGACCTATACCTTGCGCCTGGTCGATCTCGACAACATCGATCCCTTCTACGATCACGTCGAGTTCTCCTTCAAGGTCAACTGCCCCAGCGATTTGGACTGCGCACCGGGAGACACCTGCCCGCCGCCTGCATTCAACGAGCCGGAGATCAATTATCTCGCCAAAGACTATGCCAGCTTCCGGCAGCTGATCCTCGATCGGCTGGCGTTGATCATGCCGGAGTGGCAGGAACGCCATGTGCCCGATCTGGGTATCGCCCTGGTGGAAGTGCTGGCCTACGTCGGCGATCAGCTTAGCTATTATCAGGACGCCGTCGCCACCGAAGCTTATCTCGAAACCGCGCGCCAGCGCATTTCCGTGCGGCGACACGCGCGCCTGGTCGATTACGTGCTGCATGAAGGTTGCAACGCGCGCGCCTGGTTGTGCCTCACCACCGACACCGATTGGATCGGCGAACACGCGCTCGATCCGCGCGAAGTCTATTTCATCACCAACGTGCGTGATGTCTCCCCGATCGATCAAGTGCTGATCACGGCCGACGATCTGCGCAACGTGCCCGCTTCCGCCTACGAAGTCTTTGAAGCGCTATCGCGTTACCCGATCGAGCTGTATGCCTTCCAGAGCGAGGTTCACTTTTACACCTGGGGCGAGCGCGAATGTTGCCTGCCGCGCGGCGCGACCTCGGCCACGTTGATCGACGCAGTAGACACGCCGCCGATCGAGAAGCGGGCCGCAGCCGAGACACCGGCGCGCAAACTGCACCTCAAGCTGGGCGATGTCCTCATCTTCAAGGAAGTCCTCGGCCCTAAAACCGGCCAGGCCGCCGATGCGGATCCCACCCATCGCCATGCCGTGCGCTTGACGAAGATCACACCCGACAGCGATCCGTTGAACGGGCAACCCATTGTCGAGGTTGAGTGGTCGTCTGAAGATGCGCTGCCCTTCCCACTGTGTCTGTCGGCCACTACCGACGCCGCGCATGGCTGCGCGTATCACGACCACATCAGCGTAGCCTGCGGCAATGTGATCCTGGTCGATCACGGCTTGACGATCGAGCCGCACGAAGATCTCGGCAGGGTGCCGACCACCACCACCGAGGCGGATTGCAATTGCGCAGGACATCCGGCGGATGTGCGCTACCTGGCCGGAAAGTTCAGGCCACGTCTCGCCCAAGCGCCGCTGACCTATCGTCAAACGTTGCCCGCCGATACGCCCTCTCTCGCTTCAGCCGCCAGCTGGCTTCAGCAAGATGTGCATCAAGCGTTGCCGCAAGTCTATCTCACCAGCCTGCTGGCGCTGCGCGATCTCCAATATCAATTCATTCCGTGGGCGGCCTTATCAGATCAAACAGACTTGACGACGGCGCTCTATGCGGCAGGCCTCACGCCGCAGACTACGCCCCAGGGCGTGCCGTTCTCGCCCGATCTCTACGCCGCTTACCAAGAAGCGCCCTCCGCTGATTTGTTGAAGACACTCGTCAACGAGCTCACGCGCCGCTACTTCTGCTGGCGAGCACAGCTCGATCTATTGAGCAGCGGATCCGACGATCGACACTTCGTCGTGGAGCTCGACAACGACGGCGTGGCCTGGCTGCGTTTCGGCGATGAGGTGTGCGGTCAACCGCCTGAAGCCGGATCGTCCTTCTCCGCCGAGTATCGCATCGGCAACGGCACGCGCGGCAATGTCGGCGCAGAGTCGATCGCGCATTTGGTCTTCCGCCACGATCTGGTCAGCGGCGCCACCCTCACCGTGTCCAATCCCCTGCCCGCACGCGGCGGCACCAATGCCGAACCGCTGTCGGAAGCGAAGTTGTTTGCGCCGTCGGCCTTTCGCAAAGTGCTGAGCCGCGCCATCACCGTTGAGGATTATGCCTATCTGGCCCAACGCGAATTCAAGACCCACGTGCAGCGTGCGGCCGCCGTGCTGGCCTGGACGGGCAGCTGGTTCGAAGCCGATGTCGCCCTCGATCCCAGCGGGAGCGCAGAGGCCGCTCCAATCTTGCTCGATCAAGTGGCGCACACACTGCAACGCTATCGCCGCATCGGTCATGATCTTGAAGTGCAGTGGGCGGCCTATGTTCCGATCGAGTTGGAGTTGAGCGTGTGCGTGCTGCCGCACTTTTTGCGCGGGCATGTCAAAGCGGCGCTGCTGGACGTGTTCAGCAATCGCAATTTGTCCAAAGGGCAGCGTGGTTTCTTCCATCCCGACAATCTCTCGTTCGGCGTGAGCCTGTATGTGAGTCAGCTGGTTGCCGTGGCGCAAGCGGTGCCCGGCGTAGAGAGTGTGCGTGTGACAAAGTTGAAGCGCCAGTTTGGCGATCCCCAGCATGAATTGGAAAACGGCGTGCTGCCGCTCAGCCCGCTGGAAGTGGCCCGGCTGGACAACGATCCGAATTATCCAGAGCGCGGCCAGTTGACGCTCGTCATGCGGGGCGGACGGTAAACCTCACCCCTCCCCCGGCCTTCGGCCACCCCTCCCCCTCTCCCAACGTTTTTCGTTGGGAGAGGGGGAGGGCCAGGGAGGGGGTGAGGCTATTACGAGGTCGAAGATGAATCAAGATACCTGTACTTGCTGTGAAGGCATTACCCAATATACGCCGCTGAAGACGGCCAATCGGCCCGGGTTGAGCACGCTCGCCTATCGGGTGGGCACGCACGCCACGTTCCTCGAAACGATGAAGGCGCGCCTGTCGAGCCTATATCTCGATCTGCCGCGCGAAGAATTCGACGAACACGGCCAACCTAGAGTCGATCGCGTGTATCCGTTGCGCGGCCTGACCACACGCAGCAGCGATGATCCGGCGATTGCGCTGCTGGACAGCTGGGCCACCGTGGGCGCCGTGCTGACGTTCTATCAAGAGCGCATCGCCAACGAAGGGTATCTCAACACGGCCACGGAACGCCGCTCGATTTTGGAATTGGCGCGCCTGGTGGGTTATCGGCTGCGGCCCGGCGTGTCGGCTAGCACCTTTCTGGCCTACACCATCGATCTGAACGCCAAAGAACCGGTGGAAATTCGGGCCGGTTCCAAAGTGCAGAGCGTGCCCAATCCCGGCGAGCTGCCCCAGACCTTCGAGACGAGTGAAGCCTTGGAAGCGCGCGCCGCGTGGAATAACCTGAAGCCGCGTCAAACACGCCCGCAGATCCAGGCGAACATCCTCAGTCAAACGGGCAAGCGCGTGTACTTGAAAGGCACCAGCACGAACCTGAAAGAGAACGATCCGTTGTTGATCGATTTCGGCAACGGCAGTGTGCAGTTCTATCGCATCCTCACCGTGACGCCCGACACTACACTCGATCGGACATTGGTCACGCTGACTGATTGGCAGAGTGCTGCGACGTTGGCCAGCGGCAGTTTCAGAGCACGTGTGCTGCAGCTGGCGCAACGCCTGCAAGATACCTCCGGTTTGACGCGCACCACCGCTAAAGCCGAGATGGTCGGTCGGGTCGTGGAACACCTCAAAATGCTGGAAAGCCAGGCAAAATCCACGGCTACGGAAGCAGAGCTGGCCGACTTTCTGGACGATGAAACGCTGCCCCGCCTGGCGGAAGAACTGGCGGTCGCCGAGGCCGATGTGAAGTTCGCCAAAATCAAGCGGTGGCTGGCGCCTACGATCAAAACGCTGCACGCTGTAGCCGGGGCAAGATCGATCGGCACAGCCGAGACCAGTGCCCCCGCGACCGGCGCGAGTTTTCTCAAGACCAGCGCGGTCGCGGCCAAGAACGATCCTTTGGTCGGTGTGATCCAGAAGCTGACCCTGCCGCCTTCGATCCCGCCGCGCAATACGCTGAATTTATCACGCGACGTGAAGCAGATCTTTGCCAAGCGCGCCGACATTGGCACGCAGTTGGTCGCCACGTTTGAGCCAAAGTTGCAAGCCACCCTTTCCGCCGCGATCTCCAACGGCACGGTGACGGCCGCGAATCCGGTGCGCGTCTATGCGCTGCGGGTGAAGGCGGCGCCTTTCGGTCACAACGCGCCGCTCAAGATTACGGACATCCCCACCGGTCAACCGCCGACGACGGCCGAGTGGAACGTGGGCGATTTGATCAATGCCGGTGAGACCGAGAACGTCATCAACCTGGAGGCCAGCTACGACAAGCTGCTGCCGAATAGTTGGGTGGTGATCGATATGGCCGCCGTCGATGACAGCTTGCTCAGCCGCGTCAAGAAAGTGGACAACCTCATCATCGCGCGGGCACAGAATCCGAACGCGCAGTTGTCGCGCGCCGCCTACAGTATTTCCGGCAAAACGACGCGCGTGCCACTGGTCGATGCCGCAGGCAAGGAGCAGCACTGGTTCGAGTACGTCGACATCGGGCCGGAGATTACCCTTGCGGCGGCCGCCATCCTGACGAACGATTTCCAGATCATCCGGCGCATCGCCGTGTATGCACAGAGTGAAGAGCTGCCGCTGGCCGAAGAACCCATCAAGAGCGACATCTGTCAGGGCGCTCAGGGTTGGATCGAACTCGACGGGTTATACAGCGATCTCAAATCGGGCCGCTGGCTCATCGTCTCCGGCGAGCGCACCGACATCACCCTGCCTGATCCCAATCAACTCGGCCAGGCCGCCGTGATTCGGGGTGTCACAGTCAGCGAACTGGTGATGCTGGCGGATGTGATTCAGGACACGTCTTCCCAAGATGGCACACCCTCCAACGAGCAGACGGACAACGATAAATTCGATCTGCCGGCCGAGAAGGCACACACCTTCATCAAGTTTGCCAAAGATCTCGAATATTGCTACCGCCGCGAGAGCGTGACGATCTACGGCAATGTCGTCAAGGCCACGCACGGCGAAACGCGCAAAGAGGTTTTGGGCAGCGGCGCTGGCAGCCAGGTCTTTCAGGCCTTCACGCTGAAGCAACCGCCGCTGACGTTCGTCGCGGCAGCGAATCCCACCGGGATCGACAGCACGCTCAAGGTCTACGTCAACGAGGTACGCTGGCACGAGGTGGATTCACTGGCCGAGTTGGCCGCAACCGATCGGGAGTTCATCACCCGCACGGATGACGACGGCAAGACCAGTGTGATCTTCGGCAACGGGCAGCGCGGGGCGCGGCTGCCGACCGGTCGCGAGAATGTGCGCGCCGAATACCGTCAGGGTATCGGCCAAGCGGGCAACGTCAAAGCCGGACAACTCAGTCAACTGCTGACGCGCCCGCTCGGCGTGAAGGATGTGATCAATCCGCTGCGTGCTTCCGGTGGTGCTGACCAGGAGAACCGCGATCAGGCGCGCCAGAATGCGCCGCTGGCACTGCTGGCCCTCGATCGCCTGGTGTCCGTGTCCGACTACGCCGACTTCACACGCACCTTCGCCGGCATCGGCAAAGCGGTCGCGACGAAGTTGACGCAAAGCGTGCACGTGACCATCGCCGGGGCCGATGACATCCCGATCGAGCCGTCATCTGATCTCTATCGCAATCTCTTGCTGGCGCTTCGCCAGAACGGCGATCCCTATCAACCGTTCCAAGTTGATCTGCGGGAACTGTTGTTGCTGGTGATCAGCGCCAACGTGAAGCTGCAGGCCGATTACGTGTGGGAAAACGTCGTCACACAAGTGCGCACGAAGTTATTGGAAACATTCAGCTTTGGGCGGCGCGAACTGGGGCAAGATGTGTCTCTCAGCGAAGTGATCAGCACCATGCAGGCCGTACCCGGTGTAGAGTATGTGGATGTCGATCTACTGGCGGCCATTCCTGAAAAGATCGCGGATAACGGCACACGCCGCTTGTTGACCCCGGCCGAGATCACGGACTACGTTGCCAAGTTGGCGGCAGCGCCTGAGGGCCAGCTAGGCAAACTGCGCGCACAAAAACAGCAGCCCGTCTCGCGTATTTCGGTCGGCCTGGCAGAGCGGGAAGCGGGCACGGTGCGCCCCGCACAGCTGGCGATTCTTTCGGCGAATGTGCCGGATACGTTGATATTGAACCGAATCTGACCTCACCCCCTCCCCCAGCCCTGCCCCCTTTCCCGACGAAAAACGTCGGGAGAGGGGAGGGGTGGCCGAAGGCCGGGGTGGGGGTGAGGTAAAAGGACTTAACGATGAACCCCAATCCCGATCGACTCTATGAACTGCTGCCCGTGATTTATCGCCAGCGCGATGCCGAGCAAGGTTATCCGCTGCGGGCGCTGCTGCAAGTGATCGCCGAGCAAGTCGACGTCGTCGAGCAGGACATCGCGCAGCTCTACGACAACTGGTTCATCGAGACGGCACAGGACTGGGTGGTGCCCTACCTGGGCGAACTGATCGGCTACCGGCCGGTGCACGAGGCAGGCGAACCTGGCGATCCTAACGCACCGCAAGGCGCGGCTCGCAACCGGATTCTGGTCTCGCGCCGTGAAGTGGCCAACACCATCCGCTACCGGCGGCGTAAAGGCACATTGGCCCTGCTCGAAACACTGGCTTACGATGTGGCCGGTTGGCCCGCGCGTGTCGTGGAGTTTTTCAAGCTGCTCGGCTGGACGCAGAACCTCAATCATCCACATTTCGATCGCGCCCGCACGGTGGACGTGCGCGACGGCGACGCGCTCGATCTGCTCCACGGACCGTTCGAGCGGATCGCGCACACGGTGGATGTGCGCCGCATCAATTCGTCGCTCACGCGCGGTCGTTACAACATCCCCAGCGTCGGCGTCTTTGTCTGGCGTTTGAAGTCCTACCCGGTCACCGGCACGCCGGCGTACTGCGTGGAAGACGCAGGGCCGCATTGCTACACCTTCAGCGTGCTGGGCAACGATACACCGTTGTACATCCACCCCGAACGCGAAACCGATCCAACCTCAATCGCCGATGAGTTGAATTTGCCCGCGCCCATTCGGCGTCGCCCTTTCGAAAAATCCTTGGCCGATTATTACAGTCCGGACAAGAGCGTGGCGATCTGGCTGGCCGATCAACGGGTGCCCCTCAAGGCCATCATTCCGGCAGATTTATCGGACTGGCAATATTATCCGCCGCGCGATCGGATCGCCGTCGATCCGGTGTTGGGCCGTATCACCTTCCCGCCCACTCAGCTGCCCAAGAAGAATGTGCGCGTTCACTATCACTACGCCTTCAGCGCCGATCTCGGCGGGGGTGAATACGAACGAGCGATCGTTCAGCCGCAGACCAGCACGCTCTATCGGGTGGGTGAGACTGAGCGCTTCAAGCGCATCGGCGATGCGCTGCGACAGTGGCAGCTCGACAAACCACAACACGCTGTGATCGAATTAGCGGACAGCGGCGTGTACGTCGAACCGATCCATATCCAGTTGGAACAGGATCACAGCCTGCAGTTGCGCGCGGCCAATCACACCCGCCCGGTCATTCGCCTGCTCGATTGGCAAACCGATCTGCCAGATGCGTTGAGTGTGGCCGTCGCGCCGGGCAGCCGCTTCACGCTGGATGGGCTGTTGATCACCGGGCGGGCCGTGCATATCAAAATGCTGGACCGCGAGCCAGCGGCTGCGGAAGATTGTCCCGCCGAAGTGATCATCCGGCACTGCACCTTGGTGCCTGGCTGGGGCTTGTACAACGATTGCGAACCGCGCCGGCCCGCCGAACCCAGCCTGGAACTTTACAACGTCCGCGCGCGAGTGTGCATTGAGCACAGCATCCTTGGTTCGATTCAAGTGAACGTCGATCAAGTGCATGCCGATCCCATTCCGATCAACCTAAGCGACAGCCTCCTCGATGCCACCGGCAGTGAACGCGAAGCCATCGGCGCGCCGGGCCGACCGGTGGCGCAGGCCGTGCTCACGTTTCAGCGCTGCACGGTCTTCGGCATCGTGCAAGTCCATGCCATCGAGTTGGCCGAGAACTCCATCTTCAACGATTGCCTGAACGTGGCCCGGCGGCAGTTGGGCTGCCTGCGCTTTTGCTATGTGCCGATCGGTTGTCGCACGCCGCGCCGCTACAGCTGCCAGCCCGATCTCGTCGACCAGCCCATTCAGACTGATTTTGCGCAAGGCCAGATCAATGAGACAGAACGAGATCGGCGCCTGGCGATCGAGCGGCAGCGCGTGCAGCCGCAGTTCACCGCGCGCCGTTACGGCGAACCGGGCTACGCCCAACTGGCGCTGACGTGCGCTGAAGAAATCAAGCGCGGCGCAGACGATGAATCAGAAATGGGCGCATTCCATGATCTCTATCAACCGCAGCGCGAGGCGAACCTCCGCGCCCGGCTTGACGAATACACGCCGGCCGGGACCAATGCCGGCATTATCTTTGCCAGTTAGAAAGGGGCACCATGAAAGGCGACTTCACCCGCATCACCTTCAACTCCAGCAAACACTTCAGCCGCGTGCTGATGCAGCAAGGCCGCGTGCAGCTCGATGCCGACTGGAACGAGCAAGCGGCGATCTTGCTGCACTATCTGCAAGCACTGGCCGCCGATCTGATCGGGCCGTTTGGCGGGCCTGATCCGGGTTGTGGCTTTGCGCTGACCGCCCAGGACACCGACTTCACGATCGGCCCGGGCCACTACTACGTGGACGGCCTGCTGTGTGAAGTCGATCGTGATAAGTGGAGTTTCTTCAAGCAGCCCGATTACCCCGTGTCCCCCGACGATAAGCTGCCGACAACGACCCTGCTGGCTTATCTGGACGTGTGGGAACGGCATCTCACAGCGCTGGAAGAAAATGACATTCGCGAGGTCGCGCTGGGCGGGCCGGACACCACCACCCGCGCCAAAGTCGTGTGGCAGATCAAAGTCACCGACAAACAGCCCGATGGCCGCGGTGGTTTAGGGGATCTCTCGCGGGATGAGATCTTAAGGCTCTGGCCCAACTGGCCCCAGGCCTGGGACGCACAAGCCGCCTGCCGGTTGAAGGTGCGTCTGCAACCCGATCAAACCAGCACCGATCCCTGTATCCTGCCGCCGACCTCGGCGTATCGCGGGCCGGAGAACCAGCTCTATCGGGTGGAGATTCACGCGGGCGGCACGCTCGCAGACGATGAACCCACGTTCAAGTGGTCGCGCGACAACGGCTCGCAGGTGGCGGCCTGGCTGGGCAACAACGAAGCTGGCGGGCTGATCGTCAGCAACGCCTATGGCTTCGCCGCCGGTCAATGGATCGAGATCACGAGTGACGCCGACGATCTCCTGGGCCGGCCCGGCAAATTCAACCAGATCGTCAAAGTGGAAGGCGCAGCGCTTCAGCTGGCTTCAGCCGAAACGTTTGACGAAAAGGTGCCCAGGAAAATTCGACGTTGGGATCAGCAGGAGACCGAAGATCTTCAGCTGCAAGCTGGCGTCGTGCCCATCGCCGAAGGGACGACCGCCACCGACTGGATCGATCTGGAGAACGGGATTCAGATCCAATTTCAACCAGATGGATCGTATCGTCCGGGCGATTACTGGCTGATTCCCGCGCGGGCGACCAGCGGCGCCATCGAGTGGGCAGGCGATCCCGACAATCCCGATGCGCTGCCGCCCTTCGGCATCGAACATCATTACGCGCCGTTGTGGATCGTCGGCGTCGCCGCCGATGGCAAAGTCACGCTCGATCCCAAGAACGATCTGCGCCGCAAGTTTAACGCCATCCAATAGAGGTTGGAGGTTGGGGAATTCGGCGTATAATCCAGACATGGTCGCCACTGCTCGCCCCAAACCGCTCCGGCGTCTGCGCGCCGCACTGTATTTTTGGCGCGGACGCTTCCATCGTCATTTCGGCAACCTCAGCGGCGATCGGCGTGAATATCAATTTGCCGTGGACGATTTCAGCAAGGCGCTGGCGTTGCATCCTGCTTACGTGTCCGCACTCTACAGTCGTGGGGTGTTGTACTGGCGCGAGTTGGAGAATTACTATCGAGCCGTTAAAGACCTGACGCGCGTCATTGAGTTGGCGCCGGAGTGGCATGAAGCGTGGTTCAATCGGGCGCTGGCGCATCAGCTGCGCAACGAAATTCCGGCAGCGATTGCGGACTACGAGCACTACCTCACCCTGCCCGGCGAACCCCAATGGCGCGATAGTGCTGAAACACAATTGGAAATGATCAAGGCCATCGAGGTGGAAA
>JAUQXC010000046.1 GCA_030834825.1 Thermoflexales bacterium | reverse complement strand
CCTCGACTCCACATGCAAAGCACGCTTGATATACACACCACGCATTACGCTTCAAGCTCTGCAATCGACTGCCGCAAGCGAATGATGACGTGCGTCCCCGGTTGGCCGCTCTTGAAAGCAATCTTACCACGCAGATCGTCGCGCACCAGTGTTTCGACAATTTCCAGCCCGGTACTGGCCGGACGCTCCTGCGGCAGGCCCACGCCGTCATCGCTGACTTCGATGATGAAATGATGCGGACTGCGGCTGAGGCTGATCGTGACCGCACCCTGCGCTTGTCCGACAAACGCATGCTCTAGCGCGTTCTGTAGCAATTCGTTGATCACCAGCGCCAGCGAAGTGGCTGGTTTCGAAGGCAGCACGATTGCCTCGCCGGTCACGTGAATAGCGATACGCCGATCGGGGCTGAGCATGTTCTGGGCCGTCAACTGCGCGATGCGGTGCGCCACGTCTTTCACGTCGACAAAGCGGAAGCCTTCTTGCGACAAGATCTCGTGTACGGCGGCGATGCTGAGAATACGGTTAACGCTGATCTGCAGGACATCGCGCGCGCTGAGCTGCTCGCCGCTCGCCGCTTGCATCCTGAGCAGCATGGCCACGGTCTGTAAGTTGTTCTTGATGCGGTGATGCATCTCACGCACGACGGCGGCATTGGTCACCAGCCGCGCATTCTCGATGGCCAGCGCGGTTTGATTGGCCAGCGTGGAGAACAGCACGATGTCGCTCTCGGTGAAGTCGCGCGGTCGATTGGTGTAGCAGCTCAATACGCCGATGGCTTTTTCTCGGACGACCAGCGGCACGGCCAGCAACGAGACCAGCTGTTCCTGCTGAATGGGATCATCCTCACGGGCCGGGCGCTCGTCCTCCAGATTCTCGATCGTCATCGGCTTCTTGGCGGCAATGACGCGATCGGCGATCGCTTTGTTGAAAGCAGCCAGCGGCTTCGACCAGTAAGCGGGCTGCTGATCGAGCGCATGCACGACCAGCTCGCCGCGGGCGTCATCGATCAGGCGCAAGGAGCAGATCGGCGCGCCCATCACTTTGGCCGCCATCTCCACCACGAGGTCGAGCATCTCGTCGAGATAGAGCGGCGAAGTAACGGCCTCGCTCACTTTGGCCAGCGTGGTGAGTTCGGCGATCTGGCGGTTCATGCGATCGTAGAGAATCGCGCGATCGAGCGCCCCCGCCGCCAGGTCCCCGATCAATGACAGGAGCTCGATCTCGTCGGTGGTGAAGTCATGCGCTTCAGCGGTCTGCACGTTCATGGCACCGATGACGCGCTCGCGATTGACCAGCGGCACGGCCAGCAGCGAGTGCAGTTTTTGTTCACGTGTTTCCGGCAGAAATTTGAAGCGCGGATCAGCCTGGGCATTGCGCTCAGCCACAGCCTGACTGTGCTGCGCGGCCCAGCCGGTGAGTCCTTCCCCCAGCAGCAAGTGTGCCCGCCCGATCGCATCGCGCGCCAGGCGGGTGGAGGCGCGCAGCCTCAGAATAGCGCTGCCGGGTTCCAGCAGGTAGATCGAGCAGGAGTTGACCTGCATCACCTGTTCGGTGCGGTGCGCGATCAGATCCAGCGTGGTGTCCAAATCCCAGGCGGCCGAGAGCGCCTGGGCGATTTCGCGCAGGCTGGACATGGCGCGGGAGAGACGGACATCGTGCTGAGCGTGAAGTTCGCCGGTGGTCATGCGAGAATTGTAATCCCCAACCCGTAATGCGCAAAGTGCAAAGCAAAACCGCGGAGATCACAGAGTACGCGGAGTTTTGTTTGATTCGCCTCGGCGCTCTCTGCGTTCTCCGCGGTTATCACCGCATCACTTCCTATGATTTCTTTACGGTTGCGTTTACGGCCTGCGCCCTCACCGTCGAGCGCGGAATGGCGATCGGTTGGGTCTGCGCCGCCGCTTCCTTGGGTACGACCTTGAGGAACCTGGCTGACTTATTTGCCCAGTCGTTCAGAATTGCCTCGGCGTGTGAACTGCTGGTCAAAGCGAAGTGATGTTGAATCCACTGTTGCACGTAGTCGATCTCGAAGGTCGTCAGGGGTTCGACGTTCACTAATTGGCGATTGACGCGCCGCCCCGCCGTACCATCTTCGTCGTACAGATAAGCCAGTCCGCCCGTCATGCCTGCCGCAAAGTTGTAACCGATCGAACCGAGAATAATGGCCAGACCGCCTGTCATGTATTCGCAGCCGTGATCGCCCACGCCCTCGACGATGGCAATTGCACCGCTGTTGCGCACGGCAAAGCGCTCGCCGACGCGGCCCGCGATGTACAACTCGCCGGCCGTCGCGCCATAGAGCAGGGTGTTGCCCGCCAAAACGTTGTGCGTGGTCGCGTGCGCGTTACTGATCACAATCCGCCCGCCGGCCATGCCCTTACCCACGTAGTCGTTGGCCTCACCGATCAAAGTGAGGTTTAAGCCGCGCACGTTGAACGCCCCGAACGATTGGCCCGCACTGCCATGCGCCGTTACGTCGAACGTGTCGGGATCAGCGCCATCGTCGCCAAAGCGCTCGGCGATCACATGACTCAAACGCGCGCCAAACGTCCGATCGCGGTTGCTGATCTGGTAATTCAGTTGAATGCTGTGGCCCAGGCTCAAGGCGGGCCAGGCATCGTTGAGCAGCTGCTCGCCCAACGGCGATTTGCTCGATACCGGATTGGCTTCACCCAGGTAACGGCGCGGCATGCCGGACGGCGTAGGGATGAGCAGTTGGCTGAGATCGAGTTGCAGATCGCGCGTGACATCGCGATCGATCTGCTTGAGCAGATCAATGCGCCCGATTGCTTCATCGATGGAGCACAGGCCTAGGCTGGCCAGCACTTCGCGCGTTTCCTGCGCTACGTACAACATGAAGGCCATCACCTTTTCCGGTGTGCCTGTAAACTTGGCGCGCAGGTCTGCGCGTTGCGTGGCAATGCCGGTGGGGCAGGTGTTCATGTGGCAGGCGCGCGCCATCACGCAGCCTTCGGCAATCAACGGCGCAGTGCCGAACGAGTATTCGTCCGCACCCAGCAAGGCGGCCAGCACTACATCGCGGCCCGTACGCAGGCCGCCATCGGCGCGCAGGCGCACGCGGCCCCGCAGACCGTTGGTCACTAAAACATACTGCGCTTCGGCCAGTCCCAATTCCCAGGGAATGCCCGCATATTTGATCGAACTCAACGGCGAGGCGCCAGTACCGCCCGATGCGCCGCTGATCAAGATCACATCGGCGCCCGCCTTCGCGACACCGGCCGCGACCGTGCCCACGCCCGCTTGGGCCACCAACTTCACCGAGATGGTGGCTTGCGGATTGATCTGGCGCAGATCGTAGATCAATTGCGCCAGGTCTTCAATGCTGTAAATATCGTGATGCGGCGGTGGCGAGATCAAGGTGACACCCGGCGTGGAATGGCGAATGGCCGCGATCTCGGCGGTGACTTTGTGGCCGGGCAGCTGGCCGCCTTCGCCGGGCTTGGAACCCTGCGCCATCTTGATCTGCAGTTCGTCGGCATTGATCAAGTACGTGGGTGTCACCCCAAAGCGTCCCGACGCGACTTGCTTGATGCGATCATTTGCTTCGGTGTGGAAACGTGCGGGGTCTTCACCGCCCTCGCCGGAATTGCTCAAGGCGTTGAGGCGATTCATCGCCACGCTCAACGTCGAGTGCGCTTCGGCCGACAATGCGCCGTGCGACATCGCCGCCGTGGAGAAGCGCCACAAGATGGTGTGCAGCGATTCGACTTCTTCCACGGGCACCGTGTGCCCTTCGTAATCGAATGTCAAAAAGTCGCGCACATCGATCGGGTTGCGGGTATGCTGCAGGTTGCTGTATTGCTGGTAGAGTGAATAACCCTCGCGCCAATCGTCCTGACCGGCGTGCTTGACGGCGTCTTGCAGTGCTTTCACCGCCGCCGGATTGTAAGCGTGTAGTTCGCCCTCGCGCTTGAACTTATAGAATCCGGGACTATCCAATGCGGCTTCATTGGGATAAGCCAGCTGATGCCACGCCAACACGTTCTCGGCGATTTCTTTCAGGCCGATACCGTCCAGGTGCGACGCGGTGCCCCCGAAGAACCGATCGACGATCTCGCTCTGCAGCCCCACGATCTCGAAAATCTGCGCACCGCAGTACGCATCGACCGTGCTGATGCCCATCTTCGACATGATCTTCAACAGGCCGTGTTCGATGGCGTGGAAATAGTTCTTGATCGCTTCGTCGGGTTGAATGTCGCGGCCGAGATGAGCGCTGGTGGACAGGGCCAGATAGGGATTCACCGCTGCGGCGCCATAGCCAATGAGCACCGCGAAGTGATGCGTCTCGCGCGGCTCACCGCTCTCGATCACGAGATCGCACTGCACGCGCAGGTCCTGGCACAGGAGATGATTATGCACCGCGCCCAGTGCGAGGACCGCCGGGATGAAAGTGTGATCGGCGTCCACTCCCCGATCGCTCAACACCAGCACCTGCGCACCCGCGCGGACTTCACGCGCGGCTCGAGCGCACAAAACCTCGATCGCCTTTCCCAAATCGATGTAGAGGTGAGGCTCGCCCTCACCTTGGGCAGGTGCGAGACCTGCCCCTACGATTGGAACAAGCGTCGACAGCGTCACCGTGCTCAATTCGGGATCGGCCTTCAAGGCCGCCAGCTCGCCATCGGTTAGGAAAGGTCGATCGAGCTCCAGCAAGCACGCCTGTTCCGCCGTTTCGATCAAGAAGTTGCCGCGCGCACCCACGCGCACCTTGAGCGACATGACCAGTTCTTCGCGCAGAGGATCGATCGGGGGGTTGGTGACTTCCGCAAAGCGCTGGCGGAAAAAGCCGAAGAGCGAGCGCGGCTTGTTGGAGAACATGGCCAGCGGCGTGTCATCGCCCATCGAGCCGATGGCTTCTGCTTTGGTCTCGACCATCGGACGCAGGATCATGGTAAGTTCTTCGCTGGTGTAGTTGAACGCGACTTGATCATTAGTTGCTGGTCGCTGGTAGTTAGTGGCGGGTAAAGCGGTGAGGTGACGAACGTTGTGTTTGACCCACGCGCCGTAGGGTTGACGCGCAGCGAGTTCGGATTTGATCTGGCCGTCTTCGAGGAAGACGCTGTGCTGGGTCTCGACGAGGATCATCTGGCCGGGGCCGAGTTTGCCGCGCACGACCACGCGCCGATCACCAAGCGGGATGGCGCCCGCTTCCGACGCCGCGCCAATGAGGCCGTCTTCAGTGACGAAGTAACGACACGGGCGCAGGCCGTTGCGATCGAGCGCAGCGCCCACCGTTTGACCGTCGGTGAAGACAAGCGCCGCGGGGCCGTCCCATGGTTCGGTGAGACAGGCGTGATAGGTATAGAAATCGCGAATGTGCTGCGGCAGCTCGGGCGTCTTCTCCCACGCTTGCGGCACAAGCATGGCGACGGCGTGGCGAACATCACGTCCGCCACGTAGCAGCAGTTCCACCGCATTATCCAACATGGCCGAGTCGCTGCCGGTGGTGTCGATGACGGGGCGGATCAGACTTCGGCCGTCTCTGGCGAAACGCTGGTTCGCACAACTGCCGAAGTCTAAGAGCGGTTCGCGCGTTTTCATCCAGGCGAGGTTGCCCTGCAGTGTGTTGATCTCGCCGTTGTGGCATAGTACGCGGAAGGGCTGCGCGCGCGCCCACGTGGGAAAGGTGTTGGTGCTGTAGCGCTGATGAAAGACGACCAGCGGCACTTCAAAATCGTCGGCGTTGAGGTCGTGATAGAACTCGCGAATTTGCGGCGCCAGCAAGAGACCTTTGTAAACGATGGTGCGTGATGACAAGGAGGGAACGTAGACTTCAAGATGGGCGGCGTGGGCTTCGCGTTCGAATTCCTTACGGGCGAAGTACAGCTGCAATTCAAAGTGCTGAGTGCTGAGTGCTGAATGCTGAATGCTGACTTGCGGATTGATGATGGCGTGCAGCAGGCGGGGCATGGTCAGGCGTGCTTGATCGCCCAGCCCATCGGGATCGACGGGCACGTCGCGCCAGGCGACGACTTGTAGACCGTGATGGTGTAGCGCGGCTTCCGCAATTTTCATGCCGCCGCTGACGTGATGCGGGTTGAAGAAGAACACACCCACGGCCAGTGCGTCGGGATCGATGGCATGTCCGGCGAGGTGCTCGGCCTCACGTGCGAAGAAGCGCGTGGGGATCGGGACCAGGAGGCCGGCGCCGTCGCCGGTCTTGGCGTCGGCGTTGAGCGCGCCGCGATGCTCCAGGTTGATCAGCGCGTCGATGCCCAGGTTCAAAATCTCGCGGCTGGCGCGGCCATGGCGATCGGCCACGAAGCCGACGCCACAATTTCCACGGTCATATTGAGGTTGGTAAGGAGAAGAAGCGGACGTCATGGTCGGCCTCCCAAAAGGGTATGAGTGAGTGCTTTCGCGAAGGACCTTCGGGAACAGTCATTCCCGCGGATTGTTGGCGGGAATCCAGTGGATGGTTAGCGAGACTTGCTAATCGTGAGCCTGGATGCCCGATAAAAGCACTCGGGCATGACGTCGCTACGGATCTTGTTGAATAACACCCAGCCTAAGTTTAAGGTAGGACGGTAACTATGTCGCCCCCTTAGAGGGCCATTTATGAAGTGACCTGATCGGGTTAGTGCACATTGACGAAGCAAGCGGCGATTGAGAAAGAGAAACTGGAGCCGGGGCCGATCGATTGGGTGGGTTGCACGAAATGCGACAGGTTTCACGAGGAAGAGGTAGTTTGACCGAAGAGGGAGGTGGTTCTATACTCGCGTCTGTGAACAAATGCTACCTGTGAGCGTGAAGAATCTAATGATGAAAATGCGTTGGTTAATAGGGTTGGTTATTGGCGGTATCGTTGGTCTGATCGTCAATGTCATACTAGGTTTTGGCTGTGGCCTAGTGATAGGGTTCTTCACGGACCGATTTAGTACTGGTTCGCTTGCACGTGAATCGGCATTGATGTTGGCCTGGGTCTTCCCCACTGTCTTGATCGGAACCTATGGTCCTTTCTTGGGTGCGCTGGTCGGGTTGGTCAGTAGTTACTTGAAGTCATGGCGCAATGTCGTATTCATGGCGCTACTCGTAGGTCTAGCGCAGGCTTTCTTGATTTCGTTGCAGTTATTTGAACCGCCGACGTCAGCCTGGGTGGTCTATGCTTCTCTTGCAGTAACTTCAATGTTGGCCGCTGGTTTGTCGACTTACTTTGTCGTGTCGCGTCTGCGAAGGGAGAACAGTGATCGCAAGATTAGCGACGAAGGAAGCGGTACTAACAAATAGGCGACGAGTTAACGGATGTGCGACTGCGGGTGATCGCCATCCGTGGTTTGTCGGCTCACATGAGTCGAAATCGAACTGGAGCAAAACGCATGACCACAGGACAACCCCCAGCCCAAAGCGAAGGCCAGGTAGTTTTTGGATTTGCCTTACTGCTTTGTTTCAGTCTTCTTCTTGTCGTGATTTTCATAGATGTATTGGACTTCTCGTCATTTGCCCTTCCCCTGGCGTTAATATGGGGGAGCATTACAGGGCTTATACATGCTCGACGGCGGTATTCGAGCTGGGAACAAGCAATGGCCATCAAATGGTTCCAGCGCAAGAGTGGGCGATATATCGGTGCCTCAGCGCTCGGTTTTATTGCGCTCGTCATTCTCACGATCTTGCTTCCTGCCCACTGGCAGAAAATTTTCTGTAGCGGGATTTCCGGCACAGTGATTGGTTATCTAATGGGCTATTTCGTTTGGTTAATTGCGCTATATCCGCGCCGAAATAAGAGCATCAGTGGATAGGCTCTATAGTCAAAGGATTAACGGATGCGCGATTGCGGGTGATCGCCATCCGCTATTCGTCGATAGCTGTCAACGGACTGCTGCGCGAAACGGACACGCTACGCGGGATTAGAACGGAGAGGGCGGCGCGGATCGGCCTCCGTTATTGTCCGTGTGTTCGCTTCAAAGTCCGCTGAAGGGTTTCAGTTACCATGCGCACCATCGATCTTTCCATCTGGCCGCGCCGCAAGTTCGCCCGGAGATCAACGGGAGCACTCCCCCAACAGATGGGGACTTCGTGCACCGCACGCCCTGCCCGCCGCAACGCGGCGGGGGCGCACTAGGTGTGTGTCTCCGGACTGGGCCATGACGCCGAATCAATTCGGCTGGATTTCAGCCCGATTTATCTAGCGCTGTCTTGTAGCCCGGCGACTTCATCGCCGAGTGGTCACCGCAACGCCTCTCCTCTGGTAGGGTCCGTTGACTGGATTTGATGAAACCGCCATGCATACCATCGATCTTTCCACCTGGCCGCGTCGCAAGCACTTTGAGATTTACAACGCGTTCGACTATCCGCACATCAACCTGTGTGCCAACGTCGAGATCACGGCGCTCCAGCCCTTCGTCAAGCAGCGCGCCTTATCTTTCAACCTCACGCTGGTCTATCTTTTGACCAGAGCGGCTAACGCCATCTCGGAATTTCGCTATCGCATCCGCGATCAACAAGTGGTGGAACACGACGTGGTTCATCCCTCCACGACGATTCTGACGGAGGGCGATCTGTTCTCCTTCTGCACCATTCCCTATGTGGAGGACTACGGCACGTTTGCGGAACAGGCAGGAACGATCATCGCTCACACCAAAGAGCATCCCCGGTTGGAGGATGAACCCGGCCAGGATGATTTGCTCTTCATGACCAGCCTGCCGTGGGTGTCGTTTACGAGCTTGCAGCACCCCATCCACATGCACCCGGTCGATTCGGTGCCGCGCATCTCGTGGGGTAAGTTCTTCAGCGAAGGTGACGCATTGAAGATGCCGCTGTCCGTGCAGGTGCATCATGCACTCATGGATGGTGTTCACATTGGGCGGTATTACGCGCTGGTGCAAGAGTATCTCGATCGACCGGAATGGTTGTTGCGGAACGAATAGTGTGTGGCGAGCAACCGAAGAGTCAGCTATTCATCATGCCGATTCCTTGACTACTGGAAAAGTCACGTTATACTGGCGGCTATAGGTCGAATTCAAGGACCCTAGCATGTTTGAAGCTCTCATCATTATCATTCCCGTTCTCTTCTTCGCTTTTTATAGCGCCCTTTCTCAGTGGCAATGTACA
>JAUQXC010000536.1 GCA_030834825.1 Thermoflexales bacterium | reverse complement strand
GGCGGCGCTCGATCCGGGAATGCGCTACGAAGCGGCCCGCGCCGTGGGCGAGCTGGAGTACGCACCCGCCGTGCGCAAGCTGGCGGAACTGCTGGACGATGTGGACGAAGAAGTGCAGCTGGCCACCGTCTGGTCGTTGGGCCAGATCGGCGGCGACAAAGCCAAGCAGCTGCTCATGGCCGTACTGGAAAGCGAAGCGGAGTATTTGCACGAGCAGGCCGAAGACGCCCTGGCTGAACTGGAATTCAAAGCCGACAATCTCGACTTCAAGATGTTCGACTTTGACGAAGACGAGGATGAAGAGTGGGTGCTGGACGAAGAAGTTGAGGACGACGACGAAGACGACGACGATTGAGCCACCTGCTCGAAATTCTCCTTCACGATATTCTGCCGGTCTTCGTCGCGATTGGCCTGGGGTATGGCTTTGCGCGACGCAATCAGGCGGAACTGCGCACCGCCACGCGCCTGACCTTCTATGTGCTCAGCCCGTGCCTGGTCTTTGTCTCGCTGATCGAATCGAACATGGACGGCGGCGAGACCGCGCAGATTTTTCTCCTGGTGCTGTTGATGGTGCTGATCATGGGCGCGTTAGCCTGGGTGACCGGCCGCGCCTTGCAGCTGACGTCAAGACAGCTCATCGGGTTTCTGCTGGCCGCCATGTTCGTCAATGCCGGCAACTATGGGCTGGGCGTGACCCAGCTGGCCTTTGGCGACGCAGCCGAAGCGCGGGCTGTGATCTATTTCGTCAGCAGCAGCATTTTGATCTATACGTTGGGCACGCTCATCGCTTCCGGCTTCAAAGGCGGCTGGCGCGGCGCGATCAAGCACCTGCTCAGGCTGCCCCAGATCTATGCACTCTTGGCGGTGTTCATCATTCGCGCGGCGAGCTGGACCGTGCCGGAGCCGATCATGGAAGGCCTGCGCCTGCCCGCCGCAGCAACCATTCCGATGATGTTGTTGCTGTTGGGCATACAGCTCGCCCAGGCTTCCGTGGGCCAGTATTGGAAAGCGGCCAGCGCGGGGGCGGCCTTGCGTTTAGTGGTCGCGCCTTTTCTGGCCGTGGGACTGGCCGGACTACTCAACTTGAGCGGCCCGGCGCGGCAGGCCGGAATTTTAGAGGCCAGCATGCCGGCGGCTGTGATCAGCACATTGATCGCCAACGAATACGAGGCCGAGCCGCAGCTGGTGACCGGCACCGTCCTGCTCTCGACCTTGCTTAGCCCGATTAGCTTGAGCATCATCATCGCGCTGCTGAAGTGATTTAGCAATCGGGTTTCCGCGCAAGCGATTCTCGATGGGATTGTGGATTAGAGCGATTCCCATTTTGATTTACGCCCTGCTCCTGCTCGCTCTGCGTAGCCATATCCAGCGGATGTGACCACACCGCAGTCCCACGGGAGGCTCACGCACTGCGTAGCCTCTCTGTGGGACTCCCCTCACGCCGTACCCTGCGCTTCGCGCAGGCGGCGCGCAGGGCGGAAGATGGGGACTTCGTGCAACGCACGCCTCCGCCTGGCGCACCCCCCACACTCCACAGGAGCGTGGGCTAGGGTGTGTCCGCCATGTTATGGCGGAGGCGCGCTGGGCAGGGCGAGTGTCCGCTCTGAGCGTAACCCATTTAGGGATTCTAGCTCTACCGACTGCCCGTGTCCGCGAAGCGGCGGGCCGCCTGGCGTGAGCGGGATTATTGTTGATCGCTCCCGCTGGATTGCCAAATCCAGCGGCTTGGGCGGCGGATGTGACCATCCACCGCGAGCGCTTCCCGTTAAACCTGGAAGAGCCGAAATTCGTTATAGTACGCAGAAGCCCGATTGCTTCATACATCAGGTTGATCATTATGCGCCGCACGTTTTTGTGTTTGCTAATCTGCTTCGGCTTTCTCCGCCCGCTGGGACCAGCCCAGGCCGCCGGGATTTCCTTCTCAGCGCTCGACGCTTCATACACGTTCGCCGATCAGATGATCTTCACCGCGGCGACCGCCGGCGATGCCGCGATCACCCAGGCCACCCTGTTTTTTCACGCAGGCAGCCAGCCACCTTACTCACGCCCGGCAGATCCGTTCACTCCCTCAAGCGCCGTGTCGTTGACCGTCACGATCGATCTCAAGGAAACTCGCTTGATTCCGTTCAGCACGGTCAGTTATTGGTGGGAAGTGATCGATCAGTCGGGCCAGACAGCGCGCAGCGATACACAGACCTTCCTCTACGTGGACAACCGTTTCGCGTGGCAGGATTTTACCTCCGGCCCGGCGCGCGTGCATTGGTATG
>JAUQXC010000535.1 GCA_030834825.1 Thermoflexales bacterium | reverse complement strand
ATCCGGAAGCTTCCTGGAAGGAAAAAGCACAGGCATTAGGCGAGATGGGGTTGGTGGTGGTGGACTTCGCCACGCTGGGCGCGGTCACTCAGATTCGGGACGGCCTAAAGGAACACGACTGGCTCAAGGTTGCCTCAGGCGTATTGCAAGCCGTCTCTTTTATAGGCGGCTTCACCGGCAAGCTGCTGTTCAGCAGCGCCTCATTCATGGCGAAAGCGGGTAAAGCGGCAAGCCTGGCAGGAAAGGTGCTGTCACGCGGCGCATCACTGCTGACGAAGATAGCCAAGGTAGCAGGCATTGTCGGCAATTTCACCGACTTGGCGTTATCCGGCCGTGACATCCGGCAAGGCATTGAGTCCGGTGATGCCTTGCAGGTCATCATGGGTGGAGTGGGTGTGGTATTCAACGTGTCGCAGCTGATGGGCGATTTGGGTGATGTCCACGCACGGGAATCAGTGGCCGACGACATGGTCGACGCCAGCAAGAGAAATGCCCGGGACGCGGAGGAAGAGGTGGTCGAAGACCTCAGCAAGAGGAAGTTAGGACAAGAGGCTGACGGCTTCCCTCAAAAGAAAGCCAAAGGCGTCGAGCAAGAAGCCCCCCACAACCCCGAGCTGGGTATGTGCCAATTTGGGAAAAATAGCTTTGATGGAGACACACTGGTCACTACCAAGGATGGCGAGAAACCGATTAGTGAGTTGACGATCGGCGATGTGGTCCTAGCCTATGACGAGACGTTGGGTATTACAGGCACTTACACCGTCACCGACATCCTCGTCAACTACGACACTCTGCTCACATATCTGACAATCGATGGTGAGCCAGTCGAGACTACACCGGAGCATCCTTTCTACACGGCAGAGCAAGGCTGGGTAGATGCAGGCGCGTTGTGGATCGGTGCGCACATCCAGAAGGCCGACAGCAGTTACGGCACTGTGGAGGCAGTCGGCTCGGCCTACGGGCTGAAGCCGATGTACAATTTAACCGTCGATACGGCCCACACCTTCTATGTGGGCGACGGCCAGTGGTTGGTGCACAATGCGAATAAGAAAAACTGTTCACCATACAGAGGTGGTCCTCACAATGAAACCACAAAGCCCCCAAATGATAAACTTGAGTCGCATCATATGCCCGCGAAAGCCTCAAGCCCGATTCCTGAAGGAAAGGGACCAGCAATTCAAATGGAGCCAAGCGAGCATCGATTAACATCCAGTCACGGAACCCGTGGCGCATCTGCCACTGCGTATCGCAAACAGATCAAGGATCTAATTGACCAAGGCCGCTGGCGTGAGGCGATGGCACTGGAGATTAGGGACGTGCGCCGTGCGACTGGGACCAAATACAACCAAGCCATGAGAGAAATGCTAGAATATGCTAAAAAACTCCGGCAAACAGTTGACAAAAACGGGAAGATCATATATGAAGTTGTAAAGGATGTTAATGATACGGCAGGCTTTTTCCCGTTTAGAAAATAGGAGGAGTGAGATGCGTTTTGATATTGTGAGCTACCTAAGTGTAGGCCCTATTAGGTTCGGAATTAATCAGGAAGAACTAGCTGTTCTGATGGGACGGCCGGGCTGGATCGGAAAAGACTGGTTAGGAGAAACTGATTATCAATACCCTGACTTCAGTGTTCGTTTCGCAAAAGAAGATCATAGTCTTGTCGAAGTTGGATTCTCCCCATCTGCCAAACTGTTCTTTGAGGGCATAGATATCTTTAATGAGCATGAATCCTTGACAAAGCTATTAAGAAGAGACGGATATCCCCTAGAGTTTATGGGCTTTATTATCTTGTTAGAGATCGGAATCACATTGACTGGATTTCACGATTCTGATGAATCACAGAAGGCTGTGACAGTATTTGCAAAGGGCAGGTGGGATGAACTAAAGCCAAGTCTCAAACCCTACCTGAGCGTATATTGAGCGGCTTGTCGACCACGAAGGGCCTTTTCCAACAAATGTTTTGATGCAAAACAACCGCCACGAGGTAGCACGACTCTACCTCGTGGCAGTTGTTCTCTGCGCAAGTTGACTCCACACCCATTTCAGCCGAAAATAGACGCACCAAAGGCTCACGTGTCTATCTCGGCCGGATGGACATCACGCATGCTTGAACCCTTTCACTCAGATCAACCCATCCCTCACGAAAAGCCGGCACTGGTGCAAAGGCTTTCGACGCGGAACGATCGGCTGCACTTGTTTCAGCGCCCTGCCCTCTATCGCGTGTTGGCGGGGTTGGCCGTTGTCCTGTCCCTTGTGCTGGCCGCGAAGCTGCCCCAACCACGCCTGATGCGCGCACCCGATCCCTGGGCCTACAAACTGGCCATTGAAAACCTGGCGCAGGGACGTTGGACCCTCTCCGATAGAGAGATGGCGGCCGGACGGATGCAGACCCGCCTTGCAGGCGGCCAGCTGACCCAGTATGTGCAGGTCAGTCCTCATCGCTGGGCCTTGGAAAAAGGGCCGGGCTTTCCTTTACTGGCGATCCCCTTCCAATGGTTAGGCCTGGCTCACTAGACGAACGCGGCGCTGGCGGTGATAGCGGCTGTCCTGTTGTACGCGTTGATCACGCGGCTGTACAGTGAGCCGTTAGCCGCAGCGGCCGTGCTGCTGTTGTCGCTTGCACCCATGAGCTACGTCGCGCAAGGGAACGTCTGGATGGATACTTTCGCCAGCGGCGCCGTGCCGGTGATCGGTGGATCGTGCTATGGCTTGTATCTCTACTCGATCCATCGAGGACGCCCTCGTTCGATACTGGCCTTCATGGCGGGCTTAGCGTTGGGCTGGTCCGCCTTGGTGCGCTTGTCCAACTTGCCCATCGCGGCGCTATGTGGGTTGCATTTGCTGTGGCATACCTGGCGGAGACCACGCACACGCTTGATCTTGATGGGTGTGGTGACTTTTATAGCCGGGATGGCCTTGGCCCTGGGTCTACTGGCCAGCTACAACCAAACCGTTTTTGGCCACCCTCTGGCGCTGGGTTATACCTACAGCCCTTATCGGATCACATTCGCTTTTGGACCGGTCATGGGCAAGCCCAACGTGCCGGTGGTTGGCTTGGATGGCTCGGTGGCCGCGAAGCTCATCGCGGATAACCTGACACGCGTCATCCAGCCGTGGCTGATTGGATTTCCCCTGTTGCTGCTGGCGCTGCCCGGTTGGTTCGTTT
>JAUQXC010000534.1 GCA_030834825.1 Thermoflexales bacterium | reverse complement strand
CCCGCCGATGTGCGACGCGAACTGCGGCATGTGATGCACGCGGCCAACGAACAGCACATTCGACCACCCCTGGGGTACAAGACCGCCGTGCAGTATCGGCGCGGTAAGCGCTTGCGCAAACGGCCCGCCCAGTTCTCGCTGGATACCGAACAACTGCCTTTGGCCGCAGGCAAGGTGACGTTCATTCGCTGGGTCTCGGCGGAAGGTCGGATTGACATCTTGGAGCAAGAATTCACAGTCGGCAAGCGGCTCAAGTTCCAATGGGTCAAGGCCACGTTGGATACCCAACTTCAACGGCTGAATATCTATCATACGGGCCGCCTGATCAAGTCGTTTGCCTACTCGCTCCGCAAGGATTGAGCGACCACTTACCGATCTACCTGCGGTTACCACGATCGCAACCTAAACGATCCGCTTGTGGAGCCAATCATCAGAAACTATGCGCACATGCATCTGCGGTTCGCAGGTAGGATAGAAGTTACCAGCAACCAACCTACCGGAGGCTCACCGCATGAACGATACCACAGAATTGATTCAAACGATTGCTCGTCAAGTGATGACCCTTGCCCAAGCGACCCTCAGTCAACAGCCCGAGGCGCCAGCACCCCTGAATTTAGCTTGGATCGAAACGAGCTTACGGGATCTGTTGCGGCAGATTGGGGCGGAAGCGTTGAGCCACTGGTTGAGCGCCGCCCAGCACACCCCTGAGGCGGAGCGACCGTGTGACTGCGGGGGCACGTTGCGGTATCAACGTTATCGCCCAGCGACTCTCTTAAGTGTTTTTGGACGAGTCACGTATAAGCGGGCGTACTACGCGGGCTGTGTCTGTGGGCGGGGGTGTGCCCCGTTAGATGAGCAGTATGCGCTCCAGCCCGGTCAGGTCAGCGCGGGCCTCAGTGAGTTGCTGACGTTAGCCGGTGTGGAGTTGCCGTTTGAGCATAGTCAGCGCTGGTTGAAAGGCTTTCTGTTGTTTGACGTGTCGGAGAATACGATTCGGCATGAGACGCACACACTGGGGCAAACGCAAGCCGCGCACGAAACGGAATGGCGGCAACACAGTCAGGACCCCGCATGGTTGCAAGCGCATCAACGGACGCCCGAGCCGATTCCGGCCCGCTTATATGGTTCACTGGATGCGGCGAAGGTGCGCATCGAGCCTCGAAAACCGGCTGAAAAACACGCGGAACATGAAACGTGGCGTGATCTCAAAGTCGGCTGCTGGTATGAAGTCGAGCCGGTCCCTGTTCGCCAACAATCGACCCGCCAACACGCCGTGACTGAACGTGGGCAACTCTGCCAGCGGGCGACCCACATCCATTACTACTGTGACCTGACTGACGCCAAAGCGTTTGGGGAGTTGATGTGGGCGAGCGGCTGCGCCGTCCACGCCGATCTGACCCGCGAGTTAGTCTTTGGGTGTGATGGGGCGGCCTGGATCTGGAATCTCATCACGACGTATTATTCGCAGGCGGTGCAAATCGTGGATTGGTATCATGCCGCGGACCGCCTCCAGCGCGTCGCGCAGGCGGCCTTCAGTCCGGGAGAGACACGCGAACGCTGGCTGGAACAGACGACGGCTCATTTGTGGGAGGGGCGTGTGACTCACGTGATTCAAGCCTGTGCGATGTTGGGGACCCCCTGCCCAGAAGCCCGCGAGGCAGAAACTTACTTTGCGAATAACCAAGCTCGCATGCGTTACGACCAGTATCGTCAAGCCGGCTACCTGATTGGGAGTGGCACGGTCGAAAGCAGTTGCAAGCAGATCGTCACCCAACGGCTCAAGTGTTCCGGCGCGCAATGGCTGGTTCCCGGCGCGGTCGACACTGCCAAGGCCCGCGCCGCTTGGTTGAGCGGAGATTGGACACCCGTGTGCACACAGTGGTCAACTTTGCCGCTCGCTATCTGACAGACTTTGCGTGCACACCGTGATACAATAACCCCGCCATTATCCTATCCTCAACGAGGTGTTTATGTCCCGCCTGCGCAACTTTCTCCTGCCGTTCAACTTGGCCGCCGGAGCAACCGCCTGCTTGGCCATGTGGTGGATCCGGCAGGGTCGTGTGAATCGATCGGGGTTAACGCGCAACACCGAAGAGTTGACGTGGCAAGCACTGCGCCAGCTGAACATCGCCGCCGAAGCACGCTATATCGCCGTCAATGGATTGGAACTCCACACCATTGTGGCCGGGCCGCCTGCCGGGCCGTTGGTCGTGCTGCTGCATGGTTTTCCAGAAAATTGGTATACCTGGCGCAAGCAGATTAAGGCACTGGCCGAGGCGGGCTATCGCGTTGTCGTGCCCGATCAGCGTGGTTACAACCTCAGTGACAAGCCACACGGAATTCACAACTATCGTCTGGAAGCACTGTCAGCCGATATCGTGGAACTGATCCGCTCGTTTGGGCGCGAGAAGGCGATCGTGGTGGGCCACGATTGGGGCGGCGTCGTGGCCTGGTATCTGGCCATGCATCACGCCGAAGTGGTGGAGAAGCTGATCGTCATGAATGCCCCGCATCCCGCCACCTACCTGCGCGAAATTCGCAGCAACCCGGCGCAGCAGCGCAAGTCGTGGTATGTGGGCTTCTTTCAATTGCCCATTCTGCCGGAAGAACTCCTGGGGTACGATCCCATTGAAAGTGCGCGGTACTTTTTTCGGCAGAACGCCGTCAATCAGGAAGCCTTCAGCAGCTTTGACATTCATGTCATGGCGACCGCGCTGGCGCAGCCCGAGGCCTTGACAAGCATGTTGAACTGGTACCGGGCGATCGTGCGCGATCGTTCGGCACTGGAGAATCTGCGCCCCATCGAGGTGCCCACCCTGTTGATCTGGGCCGAAGATGACACGGCGCTGGGACGCTCGTTAACGTATGGACTGGAGCCGTGGATCAGCAACTTGCAGCTGCACTTTATTCCGCATTGCGGACACTGGGTGCAGAATGAGGCACCGGACGAAGTGAATGCCGAGCTTGTGGCGTTTCTTCAAGGAACGTAGAGACGCTCAGCGCCTCCCGTTAAAATTTCAACCACCCGATCGAATGACGCCTCGATCGGGTGGTGTTTTGGTGCGACTACGCAACCTCGGCCAGCACCTCGTGCAGGATCACGTCCTGACCGGGCTTCACACTGATCTGGCTGATACTGCCGGACTTGGGCGCATGAATCTCGTTCTCCATTTTCATGGCTTCCAGGATGAACAACGACTGCCCCGCTTCCACCCGATCGCCCTCGGCGACGAACACGGCCTTGATCACACCTGGGATCGGCGCTTTGATGCGTCCGTCGCGGCTGATCGGGCGCGCCACCCGCGCCTCCAGATCGCGCACTTCTACAAAATGCACGCCGGTGTGATCGCGCAACCAGCGCAGCTCAGGATCGATCACGATCTCGTGTGGACGGCGATCGACAATGATCCACTCCATCTGATCAAGCGGCGCATCCAGATCGGGGACCGTCACCGTCAGCGTCTGGCCGTTGACGATCACCGGCAGATCGTGGTTGGCACGATGATTCAAGTTGACTTCAATCTCAAACGTGTGACCACCCACGGTCACTTCCACTTTGCTCATTTGACGAACCCTCACCCTCGCGCTTGCGCGCAGTCTCTCCCGATCAGGGAGAGGGAATTCATTCCCGCAACCTGCGACTCGATCGATGCCAGCCACTCTGCAAACGATCAGGCACGCTGGGTTGTCCGGCCAGGTTGCGGCGCGCATAGACAATCGCCGCCGCAATCGCCAGATCGCGCGCGTGCTCGGGCGGCAACGCATCTTCCGGCAAATCGCGCCGCAGGCTTTCTGTATGATACGCCGCCCGCAGAAACTCGGGGTGATGCGCAATGAGCTGCTGAATGGGCAGCGTGGTCGCCACGCCGATCAGCGCGATTTCGCTCAACGCGCGCTGCAAGCGATGCATGCTTTCAGCCCGATCATCTCCCCACGCGATCACTTTGGCGACGATGGGATCATACTGGGCCGGCACGGCGCAACCCGAATAGGCATATGTATCCACGCGCACGCCGTGGCCGGTGGGCAGGCGCACGCGGCGCAGCACCCCTGGGCTGGGCATATAGTGCCGCCAGGGATCCTGTGCGGTGATGCGACACGAGATAGCATGGCCGCGCAGCTGCACCTCCGCCTGTGTGAACGACAACGCTTCGCCGGCGGCCAGACAAATTTGCTCACGCACCAAGTCCACCGTCGAGATCATCTCAGTCACCGTATGCTCGATCTGAATGCGCGGCTTGATCTCGGTAAAGTAGAAGTGCCCCTCCAGATCGCCCATGAACTCGATGGTGCCAACGCCGCGAAAACCAATCAGCCGGACGATCTCGACAGCGGTTCGCCACAGGTCTGCGCGCTGCGCGGGTGTCAGTCCCGGCGCCGGAGCTTCCTCCATCATCTTCTGATTGCCGCGAATCAACGAACCTTCCCGCTCGCCCAGATGCACGATCTGGCCTTGAGCGTCGGCCAGCACCTGCACGCCGATCATATGCGCGGGCGTGATCTGCTTCTCGACATAGAAGCGTGTGTTGCCATAGACGAGCTGCGCCTCGGTCTGCGCGCGGCGCAACATCCGCTCAACCTGCCCGGCCAATTGCGCCGCATACGCCCCGCGCCCACGTCCGCCATGAGTCGATTTGATCATGACGGGGTAGCCCAACCGATCGGCGGCGGCGCGGACGGCTTCGCCTTCGCTGGCCTCGAAAGTATCGGCAGAATATTGCACCGTCGGCCAGCCGGCAGCCGTCACACGCTGCAGCACCTCGATCTTGTTGTGCTGAGCCAGCATCACCTCCAGCGGCGGACCAATGAACACGAGACCAGCCTGTTGACACGCCCTGATGAATTCGATATTTTCGGCCAAGAAACCGTAGCCCGGATGGATGGCTTTCGCGCCGGTGTCCTGCGCGATCTTCAAGATCGCCGTGGTATCGAAATAACCTTGCGTAGATTCCAGCAACACGCATTCGTCGGCCAGCCGCACGTGCAACGAACCGCGATCGTCCGCTTCGTAGAGGGCGACGCTTGAAATGCCCATGTCGCGGCAGGTGCGAATGATGCGCACGGCGATTTCGCCACGGTTGGCAATGAGAATTTTTTTGAACATGAGGTCATCCCTTACATCGGCGAAATGCCGTGTTTGCGCGATACGTGCTTCTCACGCTTGGACAGCGTCAACTCCAGCGCGCGCACCAGCACCCGACGGGTGTCACGCGGTTCAATGACATCGTCGATCAAGCCGCGCGAGGCAGCGACGTAGGGATTGTTGAACTTCTCTTCGTATTCCTGCACCAACTGGGTGCGCCGTTCAGAGGGATTGGCGGCCATCTTGATTTCGTTACGAAACAAGATGTTCACCGCGCCCGCTGCGCCCATCACCGCGATTTCGGCATTGGGCCACGCATACAGCAGATCGCCGCGCAGGCCCTTGCTGCTCATCACGCAATACGCGCCGCCGTAACTCTTGCGCAGAATGATCATGAGCTTGGGCACGGTGGCTTCGCTGTAGGCGTAGATCATGCGCGCCCCGTTACGAATGATGCCGCCGTATTCCTGCGACTTGCCTGGCAGGAAGCCGGGCACATCCTGCAGCGTCACCAAGGGAATGTTGTAGGCATCGCAAATGCGGATGAAGTGCGCGGCTTTGATGGAGGCGGCGATGTCGATGCAGCCGGCCAGCACCTTGGGCTGATTCGCCACCAGCCCGACGACCCAGCCGTTGAGACGCGCAAAACCCACCACCATATTCTGCGCCCACAACTGGCGCACTTCCAGGAAGCGCCCATCGTCGACGATGCTCGTGATCACATTGCGTACATCATAGGGTTTATGAGGGTCGACAGGCACGAGCTCTTCCAGCTCCGGGCAGCGGCGCAGCGGATCATCGATGGGTTTGACGTAGGGCGGATCGTTCTGATTGTTCGAGGGCAGATAGCTGAGCAATTCGCGCACGCGGGCCAGGCAATCTCGATCGTCCTTCGTCAGAAAATGGCTGACGCCGCTTTCACTGCTGTGCACCAGCCCGCCGCCCAGCTCTTCTTGCGTGACTTCTTCCTGCATGACGGCCTTCACCACATCCGGCCCGGTGATGAACATGTAGCTGTTTTCGGTCATGAAAGTGAAATCTGTGAGCGCTGGAGAATAGACGGCCCCGCCTGCACACGGCCCCATGATCACCGAGATTTGCGGAATCACGCCGGACGCTTCGCAATTCGCGTCGAAGATGCGCGCATAACCGCCCAGGCTGTCCACACCCTCCTGGATGCGCGCTCCGCCGGAATCGTTCAGGGCAATGAACGGTGCGCCATATTCCAGCGCCATGTCCATGACCTTCACGATTTTGTTGGCGTGCATCTCGCCCAGTGAACCGCCCATCACGGTGGCATCCTGCGCCGCGACGAAGACGTGCCGCCCGTCGATGAGACCGAAGCCGGTGATCACGCCATCACCCAGGCGCGTCGTCTTGCCCCCCAGGTACGATTCGTAGCGAGGCAGCACCAGCGTGTCAATCTCGGTGAACGTACCGGGATCGAACAACACGTCGATGCGCTCGCGTGCGGTGAGCCGCCGCTTGGCGTGCTGAACATCGACGTCTTTGGTTGAGCCTGCCGCTTGCCTGCGTTTGTCACGAAGTTTGTTAATGTGTTGTTCCACCGCTAACCTTTCTAAATGAATCTAGCCCACTGCCTCAGTATAACCCCGGTTGCGCCGGAAAGTTTCACGCCAGCACGGCCCAGCCGCGCTGTACTTGACATGACAACTACCGGGCTGGCAGGCCAGCGCCGTATCTCCGGTGAGACTTTGCGTTGAACTCCAGCGTCAGGAGCGTGCCTCAATCGATCTGAGGAGGGAGAGCCGTTCAAGTGAACGATCAGTGGAAAAGAAATGGGCAGGAGCAGGTCAGCCGGCTACTTCGATTTGCTTGGCCTCGCCTGAGGCCAGATCGAGCAAGCAACCTGATCGGGATTGATAACGCGGCCCCCCCAGTGCGCCAGGGTTAATGACACGAGTCTTGCCTACCAGGTTATCACTGCGGCGCAAGGAGTGCCCGTAGAAGATGTAATCAAACTCGCCGGACTTTGCCCAGCGATTCACCAGCGGCATATCGTCGCCACGGCAGAGTCCAATCCGCAAACCCTCGATCGTCGTCGTCAGCGAAGTGGGCAGGGTCGCTTGCAGGCGCGCCTTTTGTAGTGCAACCTCAATCGCCTGCCGATTGCGCTCTTTCTCGCCCGCCACGATATACACCTGCCACGGTTTCAACAGCTCAACCAGATTGGCCGAGCCGAGACCGCCGCAATGAAACAACCAACGCGCCCCGCTCACCAGAAACCGATCGAGCAGTTGCCGCAGGCCCTCGCGATTGTCATAGGTGTCAGCGACCACCCCAATCTTGACGGGAGGCTGGCTGAACATGCGTGTCCTGGCATCAAAGTCCATAACAACCTCAAGAGGATCTTTCACCACTATGATCTTAGCACGTTCCCTGAATTTTTAGATTACAACCTGGTGACAATTGTCTTGGCAACGACCGGGCACTTCGCGAATTTGCAATTCATTCGCAGAGGGAGTACGCGCAGGAGTCACGCACCCTCGCCGTTAGCGCGGCGAGGGATCACGTTTACAGTGTGGCTGCAGTAAGCGCGGAGGGTAGCGGCAAATGAACAGACTCACGATTGTTGCTGCCGCGCCTGGATGAAGATCCCGCCACCGATCAAGATGGACCCTACGATCAGGCGGATTGCTTCCGAGAGCAAGAAGCCCTGTTGAGCAGCATCCAGGAAGACCTGAGCACCGTTCAAAATCAAGCCGGCGCCTAGAATCGCCGACAAGGAAATCAGCGCCCATTCAATCTGATAGAACGCACACGCCATGCTTAACATGGCGCCAAAAATAGCCCAGACAAATTCGGAAATCCCCCCCAACATCCGCAGACTGCCCAGCAGCATCGGCAAAGTAACGAATCCGGCAATGGCCGCCACCGTGTGCTTGGCCCACTTACCCAGCAAGCGCACCAGCCCGGCCAGGATCACACCGGTAATGAGACCGACGATGAGGCGCAGATTGATATCGCCGCCGAGGTCCATGAGCCACCAACCCAGCGTAAAGCCGACAACGCCGGCCAACAACCTGAGCCAGCGCTTGCCCCCCAACAGCGATAACAGGCCAAGGATGATCAAGACCGGGGCTTCCAGCAGAGCAAAGAGATCAGTCATGGCATCCCTTTCGTGCAACAGATTCAGCTGCGAGTTGGCAGCTCACCGCGCACCCGCGCGATGGCCCACTCATAGAGCTGCTGGTAACCTTGTGCCGAGCGACCCCACGAGAAATCGGCCTGCATGCCATTACGCTGAATCGCCGACCAGATGATCTGATCGTGCCGGTAGATGTAGATCGCCCGCTCCACCGCTCGCCAGAAATCGTCCGCGCTGTACTGGTAGAAGGTAAACCCGGTGACGCCATCGCGCACGGTATCGGCCAGGCCGCCCGTGGCGCGCACGACGGGCACACTGCCATAACGCATGGCGATCATCTGCCCTAAGCCGCAGGGCTCAAACCGCGAGGGCATGAGGAAAAGGTCGCTGCCCCCATAGATCAACGGCGCGAGATCGGCCGCATAGGTCAAGAAGGCGTGGCTCTTGTGGCGATGATAGCCCGTGATCTGCGCCAGCATCTGCTCGTATTCCGGCGCGCCGGTACCCAGCACCACGAACTGCGCTTCACCGGCCAGGCCATTCAACAGGCGGTGCACGACCTCGCCCGTGATGTCCAGACCCTTTTGCCAATCCA
>JAUQXC010000533.1 GCA_030834825.1 Thermoflexales bacterium | reverse complement strand
CCGCTGAGCATGACGATTGCACCGGCTGCGGGCACGGACGAACTGGCCGAGATGCTGCGGGTGCCCATCACCCGTGAAGGTTTCTTCAAGGACGCGCAGTTGAAACTCCGCCCGATGGACTTCATGCGTGAGGGCATTTTCCTGGCAGGCATGGCGCACTATCCCAAGTTCACCGAGGAAAGCATTAGCCATGCGCTGGCCGCAGCGGCGCGTGCGCTCACGCTGCTCTCGCAAGGCTCTTTGTTTATGGGAGGCGTGGTGGCCGTGGTCGATCCCCAGAAGTGCGTCGGCTGTCTGACCTGCACGCGCACCTGTCCGTTTGCCATCCCACAGATCATCCAGCAAGCGGACCGCTCGGGTGTAGGCGGATTAGGCGGCGCGGCCTTCATCGATCCGGCGCAGTGCCAGGGCTGCGGCACCTGCACGGGCGAATGCCCCGCGAATGCGATTCAGCTGGTCAATTACACGGATGAGCAGATGATGCTGAGACAGATTGGCGGGTTGGGAAGTTGGGTCACGTAATGCGTATTGCGTAATTACGTAGTACGCCTTACGCAGTATTTTCAATGAGCAAAATGACATTGCAAAAAGTCCACACCTTTGAACCTGAAATCACCGCCTTCTACTGCATTTACTGCGGTTACATGGCGGCGGATACGGCCGGCGCGCTGGAAATTCAATATCCGGCCAATGTGAAGTTTGTGCGGATGCCGTGCACGGGCAAGACCGATGTGCGCTATTTGCTCGAAGCGTTCGAGCAAGGCGCGGACGGTGTGTACATCGTCGCGTGTCCGATCGGCAATTGCCATCACGTGCGCGGCAACGAGCGTGGCTGGGCACGCTTAAAGCGCGCCCAGAAGATTCTCGACGAGATCGGCGTGGGCGGCAAACGACTGGAGATCTTCTTCATGTCGGGCAGCCAGGCGCTGGCGTTTGCGAATGCGGCCAAAACGATGACGGAACGAATCCGTGAGTTGGGGCCGAATCCGTTGAAGGCCAAGGATGAAGACGGAGGGCTGAAGGATGAAGAGGAAGAGGAAATGAAATTCAGAGGCCGCCATATCGTCTAGCCAGGATCAAACTTTCATCCTTCAGCCTTCAGCCTTCTTCCTTGAAAACAATTGCTATGGCGCAAGACACCGGATCTGTAACGAACAACTCGCCCAGCGGCGCCGTCATGGTCGTCGGCAGCGGCATCGCCGGGATGCAAGCTGCACTCGATCTGGCCGATCAGGGCTTTAAAGTGTACCTCGTCGAAGCTCAATCGGCCATCGGTGGACATATGGCGCAGCTCGACAAGACCTTCCCCACCAACGACTGCGCCATGTGCACCATTTCGCCACGTCTCGTCGAGACGGGCCGCCATCCCAACATCACGCTGCTGACGAACAGCGAAGTCCTCGACGTGAAAGGTTATGTCGGTGACTTCAATGTACGCGTGCGGCATCATCCGCGCTATATCGACGTGGAGAAATGCGTGGGATGCGGTGAGTGTTCCCAAGTCTGTCCGGTTATCACCCCCGACACCTTCAATGAAGGCCTCGCGAAGCGGCGCGCCATTTATAAGTTGTACCCCCAGGCTGTGCCGAATGCGTATGCCATCGAGAAGCGCGGCATTGCGCCCTGTCGTGATGCGTGCCCCGCCGGGCAGCGCGTGCAAGGTTACATCGCCTTGATCCGCGAGGGTCGCTGGCCGGATGCGCTGCGCGTGATCAAGCTGGAGAATCCCTTTCCCGGCATCTGTGGCCGCATCTGCAATCATCGCTGCGAGAACGCCTGCAATCGCGGACTGGTGGACGAGCCGATCAACATTCGCGCACTCAAGCGCTTCGTGACCGACAAAGTCTACGGTGAGCCGCGCCAACCGATCGAGCCAGCCGCCCGACGGTTCGACCAGCGTGTGGCGATCATTGGCGCGGGGCCGTGCGGCTTGACGGCCGCGCAGGACCTGGTGCGCGCGGGGTTTGGCGTTACCGTCTTCGAGGCCATGCCGGTGGCAGGCGGCATGTTACGCCTGGGCGTGCCGGAATATCGCCTGCCGACGGCCATCATCGAACGTGAAGTACAGGACATCGTCGCGCTCGGCGTCGATCTACGCCTGAATCACCGCATCGACAACCTCGACGACATCTTCACCGCGGGGTTCGACGCGGTGTTGATCGCCGTCGGTGCGCACGAAGGCATTCGCTTGCCGATCCCCGGCGCAAACCTCGACGGTGTGGTCATCAACACGCACTTCTTGCGCGATGTAAGACTAGGCCGGTATGCAGGCAGCAAGATGCAAGATGCAGGATTGGGGCAGCGCATCGTCGTGCTCGGTGGCGGCAATGTGGCCATCGACTGCGCGCGCAGTGCCGTACGCTTAGGCCGCCACGTCGAGATGGCCTGCCTCGAAAGTGGTGACAAAGTCCCGGCGCATGCGTGGGAGGTGCAGGCCGCGCAGGCAGAAGGCATCCTCCTGCACGAAGGCCGCACGTTTGAGCGCATTCTCAGCGATGAACGCGGCCACGTGTGCGGCGTGGAGTGTGGGCGTGTCGCCTCGTTCAGCTTCGACGAGATGGGCCGCCTGAACGTCGAGCAGGTGCCCAACTCGACGCACGTACTCGACTGCGATACCGTGATCTTCTCAGTGGGGCAGCGCGCGGGTCTCGCCTTCATCCCCGATGATGCCGGCGTGGGCCTGACCGGCCGTAAGCTGATCGCGGTGAATCCCAACACGCTTGCCGCGACACGCGAAGGCGTGTTCGCCGCCGGTGATAGCGTTTCGGGCACGGCCTTTGTGATCGAAGCCGTGAACAGCGGCCATACCGCCGCCCGATCGATCATCCGCTATTTGCAGGGCGAGCATCTCGAACCGCCGCAGCACCCCGAATTACCCGTCGTGAAATTGACACAGGCTGAGATCAATACGCGCCTGGTGCGCGGTGAGATCAAACGTCAACCACGCGTCCCCCTGCCCGAACTGCCGGTTGAGCAGCGCCTTGACAACTTCGGTGAAGTCGAAGGCGGCTACGACGATCAATCGGCACAAGAGGAAGCCGCCCGCTGCCTGGCCTGCGGCATTTGCTCGGAGTGCATGAGCTGCACGTTCGCGTGCGGCGTCAATGCGATCGATCACACCATGGTGGTGCGTGACGAAAGCGTGCGCGTTGGCGCAGTCGTCCTGGCGCCCGGCTATCAGGCGTACCGCGCTGAGCTGTCGGAAGAATATGGCCTGGGCCGTTATCCGAACGTCGTCACGTCACTGCAATTCGAGCGCTTGCTGTCGGCGTCAGGCCCCACCTTGGGGCACGTACAGCGCCCATCGGATGCGAGGCGCGCGCAAAAGATCGCGTTCCTACAATGCGTGGGCAGCCGCGATCAAGCGCACGATTACTGCTCGTCGGTGTGCTGCATGTACGCAGCCAAGCAAGCGATCATGGCCGTGGAGCACGCCAAGGCAGAAACGCTTCACGACAACGGGCCGCTGCACTGCCAGGTGTTCTTCATGGACACGCGGGCATATAGCAAAGGCTACGAAGAATACTATCGCCGCGCCGAAAAGAAATATGGCGTGCAATACACCCGCTGTCGCATCAGCGATCTGCGCGAAGACCCCGACACGCACGATCTGATGCTGCGCTACTTTGACGAACAAGGCCGGTTGCAGCGCGAGCACTTCGATCTTGTCGTATTGTCCGTCGGCCTGGAGATTTCACCGCAAGTGCGCGAGCTGGGTCAGCGCCTGGGCATCGAACTCGACGAATACGGCTTCTGCCATACGGTGCAATTCAATCCACTGGAAACGAGTCGTGCGGGCATCTATGCCGTGGGGCCGTTCCGCGAGCCCAAAGACATTCCCGAATCGATCGTCGAGGCAAGTGGAGCGGCGGCGGCCGTTGCGACGCGTCTCGGCGCGGCGCGTTTCACCTTGACCACGCGCAAAGAGTTTCCGCCCGAACGCGATGTCACACGGGAAGCGCCGCGCGTGGGCGTGTTCGTGTGCCACTGTGGATCGAACATCGGCGGCTTCCTCGATGTGCCGGATGTCGCGGCGTACGCGAAGACCCTGCCCAACGTCGTGCACGCTGAGAACAATCTGTACACCTGCTCACAGGATAGCATCAAGCACATCATCGAACGCGTCAAGGAACTCAAGCTTAATCGCGTGGTTGTCGCTTCATGCACACCCTTAACGCACGAACCGCTGTTCCAGGATGCGATTCGGCAAGCGGGGCTGAATCCGTATCTGTTCGAGATGGCGAACATTCGCAATCAATGTTCGTGGGTGCATCCGGGCAACTGGGACGGGGCGACGGCGAAGGCGAAGACACTGGTCCGCATGGCGACAGCGCGCGCGGCGGAACTCGAGCCGCTGCACTCCGCGCAGGTGCCGCTCCAACACGGGGCGTTGATCATCGGTGGTGGGGCGGCCGGGATGAATGCGGCGCTGTCGCTGGCCGGGCAAGGCTTCCCCGTGTACCTGATCGAAAAGAGCGAGCAGCTTGGCGGTAACTTGCGCCATCTGCATTTCCTGATTGGAGAAGAACGCAGCCCGCAGGATTATCTGGCGGAGCTGAACGAGCGCATCACACAACAGCCGTTGATCAACGTATATCTGCAAACGGAGTTAATCCAGACCGGCGGCTTCAAGGGCAACTTTACCAGCAAGATACAGGATGCAAGAGGCAGGCTGCAAGAGGTGCAGCATGGTGTCACGATTGTGGCTACGGGCGGCGTCGAATACAAAGGGCGCGAATATAGTTACGGCAAGCATCCGGGCATCATGACCCAGTTGGAGTTTGAAGCGCTGCTTTCAAATCAGCGATCAGCGATCAGCAATCAGCAATCAGTCGTCATGATCCAATGCGTCGGTCCCGGCGAAAAATTCTGCTCGCGCTTATGCTGCTCGACCGCGCTCAAGAACGCCTTGCGGATTAAGCAGCTTAATCCGCAGGCCGAGGTCACGATCCTCTACCGCGACATTCGGACCTACGGTTTCAAAGAGCGGCTGTACACCGAGGCGCGGCGCAAAGGCGTGCGCTTTATCCGCTTTGACTTTGAGCACAAGCCAGAGGTAGAGCTCAGGGATCGGGATTCAGGGATTGGGAAGCAGCATTCTGGAATCATGGTGCGCGTCCACGAGCCAATCTTGAATCGCGAACTTGAACTGCATCCCGATCTCCTGGTACTCAGCACGCCAATCGTGCCGCAGAACGATGCTCACGAGCTGGCGGCGCGACTGAAAGTGCCGCTCGATGCCGATGGCTTCTACCTCGAAGCGCACCCGAAATTGCGGCCGGTGGACTTTGCGTCTGAGGGTTTATTCATGGCCGGCGTGGCGCACTATCCCAAGTTCCTCGACGAGACGATTGCGCAAGCGCAGGCTGCCGCGGCTCGTGCGGCGATCATTCTTTCGCAAGAGAGCATGCAGACGAATGCCCGCGTGGCGGTGGTGGATAACACCAAGTGCGTGGGCTGTCTGACCTGTGTGCGAGCGTGCCCGTATGCTGTGCCCAAGATCAAATCGAGTTTCACGGGCGTCGGAAGTCTCGTCGGAGCGGCGTATATTGAACCGGCGATGTGCCAGGGCTGCGGCACCTGCGCCGCCGAATGCCCGGCGCAGGCGATCCAGTTGAGGCACTATCGCGATGCGGAGATGCTGCCCAAGATCGATGTGCTGTTCAGATCGCAGTCAAGAGTAGTCAGTAGCCAGATCACAGTAGTCGGATCACAGTCGACCCCATAGTGGCTACTACAAGAGCTTATTTGAGAAGCAGCCTAATCCTCCGATACCCGACGATGGGCTACCGATTACTGACGACTGGAGACTGCCTTGAACGACAACGAATTTGAACCCAATATCATCGCTTTCTGCTGTCATTATTGCGCTTATGCCGCCGCTGATCTGGCCGGATCGCTGCGCCTGGAATACCCGACCGCGGTCAAGGTTGTCGAACTGCCCTGCACAGGCAAGCTGGATGTGCTATATGTGCTGCGCGCTTTCGAGAACGGCGCGGACGGGGTACTGGTGGCAGGTTGACTGGAAGGCGAATGTCATTACCTGGAAGGTAATCTCAACGCCCGCAGGCGAGTGGAATACGCGCAGCAGCTGTTGGAACAGATTGGATTACCGGGTCGCCGCGTCCAGATGATCAATCTATCGTCGGCGATGGGCGGCGGCTTTGCTGAAGCAATGAGAGAGATGACGGAGCAAGTGGAAGCATGGGGGCCCAGCCCGCTTCGAGCAAGGATGAAGATCGATGAGTAACTGGCATCCTTCATCCTGCGCAGGAGGACGAACATGATCATCGCCGAACAGAAACCTTTGGCAGAAGTCAAGGCATTAGTCGCCGATGCGCAGAAAGTACTGGTCGTCGGGTGCGGCACCTGCGTGACGGTGTGCTTTGCAGGCGGCGCGCGCGAGGCTGCCATCATGGCCGCGTCGCTGCGCATGGCCACCCAGCTCGACGGCAACGGCAAAGAGGTTGCCGAGGTAGTCGTGCAGCGCCAGTGTGAGTGGGAATACCTCGACGAGATCGCGCAGCAAGTGGGCGAGGTCGATGTCGTGTTGTCACTCGGCTGCGGCATCGGCGTGCAGGCCATGGTCGAGCATTTCTCCAACGCGTGGGTCGTGCCGGGCCTCAATACCAGCTTTCTGGGCCTACCGACCGAGCAAGGGGTCTGGGCCGAACGCTGCGCGGCCTGCGGTGATTGCATCCTGGGTCTGACGGGCGGTATCTGCCCCATCGCACGCTGCTCCAAGTCGCTGCTCAACGGACCGTGCGGCGGCTCAGAGAACGGGCACTGCGAGATCAACGCCGAGGTGCCGTGTGCGTGGCAGCTGATCTATGATCGCTTGAGCAGCCTGGGCAAGCTCGATCGGTTGCTGGAAATCCAACCGCCCAAAAACTGGCGCACCGCGCGTGATGGTGGCCCGCGCAAAATTGTCCGACCCGATCTGAGATTGCCCGCGGAAGAAGAGTGACTCAACCTGGAAGATGGAACCCGGAATGGGGAATGATTCCGCATTTCGAATTTAGGAGGGAACGATGCCCCCCGAACCTAATGGCAATGGTTATCTGTCCGGATCAAACCTGGAGAAAGTGCTCAAGCACGGCCACTTCGCCGTCACCGGCGAGCTCGGCCCGCCGCAAAACGCCGACGGCGAAGTGATTCGCAAGAAAGCGAAACTGCTCAAGGGCAACTGCGATGCGGTGAACCTGACCGACAACCAGACCGCCATCGTGCGCATGTCCAGCATCGGTGCCGGGGCGATCGTGGTACAGGAAGGGCTGGAGCCGATCATTCAAATGACGTGTCGCGATCGGAATCGACTGGCAATGCAGAGCGATCTGCTGGGCGCGTACGCGTTGGGTATGCGCAATCTGCTGTGCCTATCGGGCGATCATCAAACGTTCGGCAACCATCCCACCGCCAAGAACGTCTTCGACCTGGACTCGATCCAGATGGTGCAGATGGTCTCACTGATGCGCGATACGAAGGTGTTTCAATGCGGCGAGGCTTTCAAGGGCCAGGAGCCGCGTTTCTTCGTCGGCGCAGCCGAATCGCCCTTTGCCAACCCGATCGAGTTTCGCCCCCTGCGGCTGGGCAAGAAAGTCAAGGCGGGTGCGAGTTTCATTCAGACCCAGTTGATCTACGATATTGAGGCTTTCAAGACTTTCATGACGAAGGTGCGCGAACTCGGCCTGTCGGAGAAAGTCTACATTTTGGCGGGCGTCGGCCCGTTGAAAAGCCCGACGATGGCGCGTTACATGAAAGACAACGTGCCGGGCCTGTGGATACCCGATCAGCTGATCGAGCGGATGGCCGCCGTCGGCGCGCCGTGGGCGGGCAAGTCCAAGGATGAGCTAACCAAGGAAGACAAGAAAGCTCGATCGGCCGCCTGGCAAACCGAAGGGATCAAGATCTGCATCGAATTGATCCAGCAGATTCGCGAGATTGAAGGCGTTGCCGGGGTGCACATCATGGCGATCGAGTGGGAAGAGGCCGTGAAACCGATCGTGGAAGGCGCGGGCTTGCTACCCCGACCGATTGTTTAATTTTTGGGACACGGATGAACACGGCTTCACACGGATTTCTATCCAATTCACATCCGTGACATCTGTGTAATCCGTGTCCAAGAAGAGGAGGCGTGCATGAATGAAGCAACGCCGATCAATTCTGAACTGGCGAGACGCGTGCACGATGAAACCGAGCAGAACGTCTATCTGTGCTATCAGTGCGTCAAGTGCACCAGCGGCTGCCCCGTCGCAGAATTCTTCGACTGGCAGCCGAACCAGATCATGCGCGCCGTGCAGTTAGGGCAGGAAGACATTGCCCTGCACTCACAGACGCCGTGGCTGTGCGCGTCGTGCCAGACCTGCACGACGCGCTGTCCGCAAGGGCTGGACATCACGGCGATCATGGAATTTCTCACGCGCGAAGCCAAGGCCCGCCACCTTAAACCACAAGTACCCGCCGTCAACATCTTCAACGAAGCGTTTCTGCGCGAAGTGAAACTGTGGGGCCGCGCGTATGAACTGGGCCTGATGGCCGAGATGAAACTGCGCACGCACAACCTCATGGGCGATATGGACCTGGGCCTGAAGATGCTGAAGAAACACAAGATGCCGTTTCTGCCGCATCCCACCCGCCCGCCGCATAACGTGAAGCCCATCAGCGGTGCAGCGACTGCCGTGGCTTATTACCCGGGTTGTTCGCTGCATTCGACGGCGACGGAATTCAACGTGTCGACCCAGGCGGTGTGCGCCGCGCTCAATCTGAAATTGATCGAGCCGCGCGGCTGGATCTGCTGCGGCAGCTCGGCCGCGCACCGCGCCGATCCGGATGAAGGCCTGCGTTTACCGCTGGAAAATCTAGCGATCATCGAACAAAGCGGCTTCGACGAAGTGACCATGCCGTGCGCTGCGTGCTTCAATCGCCACAAGGCCGCGCAGCATGAAATCCGCCACGACGAGCAGCGTAAGTCCAAAATGGATCAGGCGATCGGTTACGAGTATCGCGATACCGTCAAAGTCACCACGTTGATCGAAGCGCTTCTCAAGCACAGCGGTACGGATAAGATTGCCGAGAAGGTCAAACAACCGTTGAAAGGCTTGCGCGTGGTGTGCTATTACGGTTGCCTGCTCACCCGCCCGCCGCAAGTGACTGAAGCGCCGCATCCCGAAAATCCGACCGATATGGATCAACTGCTGCGCGCGGCCGGCGCCGAAGTGATCGATTGGTCGTACAAGACGCAATGCTGCGGCGCGGCGCATTCGTTAACCCGTCCGGACATCGTGCTCAAGTTGAGTAGCGAGTTAATCAAGCACGCGCGCGCCGCGGGTGCCGACGCCATCGCCGTCGCCTGCCCCTTATGCCACACCAATCTCGACGCGCGTCAATTCCAGATGAAGTTGCCGGAGCCTCTGCCGGTTTTGTATTTTACCCAGCTGTTAGCCATCGCACTGGGTGTGCCCGAAAAAGCCGCGCTGGGCAAGAACCTGATCGATCCGCAGCCTGTCTTGCGGGACAAGGGGGTGCTCGATGTATACGACCGAACCCCCCGGTCCACTAAAACGCCTTAGGCCGGGGGACATGTTAGCAATCGGGCGTGATTGGCCAGAAAGTTTCACACCTGCGCAGCCGGACACGATCGATCTGCTGGAGACGCTGCAACAGGCCTGGCAGTCGATCTGTTCAGTGTATGACATCAACACCGAGCTGCCGGAGACGCAGTGTCTCTTCGAGGGAGCCGATCCGCGAATGCCCAGGCAGGCAGCCGAGACGGTGGTCGCCAACCTGCTGTTAAGCGCGCTGGAGGAAGTGGGACGCTTCTCGCCCACTTACAAGAAGCCGATCGGCTTGATTCACGTCCGCGATCGTACCGCTAACCGATCGAGCTGGCTGCTCGCGCCCGAAACACGTGCGCGCTGGGCGGAGATGCTGCAAGCGCTGGCGATCGCGATCGCAAGAAACACGGGCGCGATGCTGGCCGCCGATGTGTTGGGCGAATGGGTGAAGGGCAACGCGGAGGATGAGTCGCGGGTGGTGGCCTGCTGCTGGTGTGTGCCACCGCGCGCGATCTTGCTCAATCGCACCGCCTTGGGCCACGCCAACATCGTGTGCGAGACGTGTCAGCAGCCGTTTCATCTTATCGATGCGCCGGAGGAAGACGACTAGCGCGCAAAGTGCTTCTCAAGGAAAACGGCTTCCTCTGCCAACCCATGCGCCCGATAGAACTGGATCGCGCGAGTGTTGGTCGACATCGTCGCGACGGATACTTCAGCGCAGTCGAGGGTTGCCACTCGAGTCAACAGTTCAACCAGCAGCGCACTGCCCACGCCCTGCCCCCGCACACCCTCTTGCACAATCAATTCTTCGATCAAACATGACGCAGCCGCATGATACAAATCAGGGCGAAGCGAGTAGCTCAGCAGGCCCACCACATGGTTCTGCCGCTCCGCCAGTAGGATCTTGCTCGTCGCAGAAGACAGGTAAGTCGCGACATATACTTCCGTAATGGGGCTATGTTCGCTGTCCGTGGCGGCCAGTTCGGCAATCAGTCGAACGATGTCCGTCGCATCAGCGAGCTCTGCTGCGCGGATTATGAGGTTCATGCTGCCGGTTTCCAAGAGAGACGGGTGCAGCGCTCAATCGAGTTGACCCCGGGAATGCGCTCATCATTCCTGGCACTTAGCGCGGTCTTTTTGTGTAAACCACAGTAGCGCCCACCACAAGCAGTAGAATGACTCCCATGATTATCGTCTCGCACATTGACCAGGGCAAGGTGAGCCAGTATCCCCCGATCAACCCGCTTCCAAAGTAGGTCACCGCGACCGCATACTCGGTTAAGCCGCCATAGGGCATCTTGAACTTTGTCCGGTTCCTCGTGGCTTCTCGATAAGCGCCAACCATCACACAGAAAATTAACCCCAGCCAGCCAGCCTGAAAAAATATAACGAACCAGACCAGGGTTTGACCTACTCCGCCCAGATACCTTAGTCCAAGACCAGCCACAATGCCAATCAGCACAAAGAACAGCATGGAGAGTCCTTATCGAGCCTAGCCTTTCAACGCCGCCTCGGCCTCATCCAGATGTGCGCCCCGATGCAGTGCACGCTCGACCCAGCGCTTGTTGTAAGCATGGATTTCCTCAAGCAAGGCCGCTGGATAGGCTTCCAGTCGTTTATCCAGCGCCTCGGCGGTTTCGATGGCGATCCGGGCGGCCTCACGCGGCGGGATGGCGGCCCAAAATGGCAGCGACAGATCGTTCACGAAAATATCGATCGCTGGAATGAAGAGCTTGCCGTCGCGCTGGGTCATATCCAGGACGTACATCACCCGTCGATCCCAGAAGGCAATGTGCGCCAGCGTGATGGCCACGGTCCAATGTTCACCCACGCGATGTTGCAGTTCCTCATCGGAAAGGCGCGCCGCCAGCGAACGGATCCGCTCAGTTGAAGCACGATTGCGCTCGACAAAAGATTGATCCAGTGTCATGTAGAAATCCTCCCGTGATAAGTGATTTACAGACATGGCGTCATTGCGAGCGCTTTTTGCGAAGCAATCTCACCAGCGAATGTAAAAGATTGCTTCGTCGCAAACAGCGCTCCTCGCAATGACGGATCGCAAACCAACCAAAATCCGCTATAGTCTTTCGCAAAACTGATCATTTCACACAATTGGATACGCTGCCATAGTCAGCCCGTCTGAAGCAAGGCCCAGATATCTTCTGTCTGCATAGCCCTAAATTCTTCGACACGCAATGGGATTACTCTCCTACTGTGAAGGGTTCCATTCGATGAATGCCAACTATATAGCGTTCCAGTCAACCTGACCCACATATGTGATAGCGTATCTAGGACCGTGCTTTCATAGAAAACATTGAGATTGGCCTGAGAGATATGCTTTCGGAGAGCCTCGAGTAGTAGTCGCCGAATAGCCTGCGCATCGATAGGCAAGGATGGCTTTATCTCAATATGAAATCCTTTTCGCCCAGAGAAAATGACCCTGGGCTGTTCCGCGTGTTTGATCAATTTTGTTTCAGATTCGATAATGTCGAGGCATGCACGAGTTAAATCGTAGGCTTTTGTTAAATTGGGAGGCTCAGACTCGTCATCAATATCCAGAATTAGCGGAATGGGTCCAATATCTCTCGTCAATTCCACGTCACGATAAATTGTCCAAGAACGCCATATATTCTTGTCACTATGAAGGTCTTTGAAAGCAGCGAGATCTCGTAATGCAATCGGTTGTCTCGCCATGCTCGGATCATTGACGAACACACCCTCTCCCCAAGGCTGTACCTGAACTTCAACAAAACAGTCCGAGTCAAGCTCTTCTAGCCAGAAGAGCTGTTCCTTATTAAACCACAAACTGTTGTTCATCTGAGACCCATTAGTTCTGTAACACGATGACCCCAATTGTCAGCCCTATTCTGCACCGCCGACAACCTCATCACCCTGGTATGTTAGCGCGCAACTTTCATCCTCTCACCTTCCAACATCATAGCATAGCCCTTGCCAGAGTCAACAACGCCTCACCCCAACACTGCCGTTTAATAAGCGAGCGGCACCTGCGGCCTCTCCTCGCGACAACAATTGTCGCGAGGAGAGGGGAGCCAGTTGCTCCGGTTGGGAGTGAGGTATGCGATAAAATATCACGGCCCCGATCGGATCGATCGAGGCCGTGAATGTGCAAATCGTTTCAGTGTCGGGTCTATGGCGTTTGCGGCTTCTGCGTCGCCGTGGGGGTTAACACCGCAGTCGCCGTAATTGAAGTCGTGGGCGACAGCACCTCTGTCGGCGTCAGTGATTCCGTTGTCGTAATTGAGGTTGTCAGCGTCAGAGCTTCCGTCGCAGCGATGGTAGGCGTCGCTTCGGGTGTAGGCGGCAGTGCGCCTTCCGGTGTGGGCGTAGGTTGCACCAGGAACGTCTCGGCATTGGCGTTGACGAATTCTTCCACATTGAACGAGGCCACACGCACGTACCAGGTCGAATCCGACGAGATCACCGCATAGTTGCCTTCGCCGTCCTGGGCGCCTACCTTCAACGTGTAGACCCTGGTGCTGTTGGTCTCCGACACGACCACCGTGACCGTCGCGCTCGGCTTGTCGAGGCCGTATTCCGGCTTGGCCTCTTTGCCTAACGGGCGCACCATCGTCAACGAACCCAACCGCGCCAGCATCACGGGCACCTTCGTCTGATCGAGCTGCTGGCCGCCGGGCAGGTTCTTCATCGTCCACGTGTTCCCCTGGTTGGTAAACTCGAACTTGCCCTGCGCGTTCTCGATGGTGGCCGACAGGAGGTTGTTCTGCGACACGCTCAAGTAGGTCGTATCGATCCACGAAGCAACCGCGGTGGCCGCTTCAAAGCTGTTGATGCCGCGCGCCACGTAAACGTTATCCTGTCCCGCCAGGCGCACGTGATTCGCGCCGCCGCCCGACGCGGTGCCCAGATACAGGGTGTGCACGTTGCCATCCGCGCCTTGCAACTCGATCTTGCGCACGAAGTCATCGTCGGCCACTTGCAAGCGCTTGAGGCTGCTCGCCGTACTGGTCGCCAGCACGTCTGTCTTAACCCCGATCAATTTGTCCAGGAACGGCGTGATCTTCTCGCCGTCAGCGGGGTAATTCTCAAACTCCGGCAGGGACCACTCAGTCCCCTGCTTCGCCAACGTCAGCGTCTGGCCCTCTTTATCACGGATGGTTAGCTTCACGATGTCACTAGCCTGCAACGTGCCCAACAACGGCCCGCTCTGATTCTGCGCGGGCAGCACGCGGGGCAAAAACACCAGTACGATCAAAATGATTTGGGCGCCGAGCAATCCGGCTAAAATCTGATTACGCCGCTTCATGATTCTTTCTCCGCGATAGGGGCTGCGTCATCTGGCACCAACTCGATCGGTTGTTCGTTGCGCCGGCGGGCATACCACAGCGCGCCAATGCCCAGCAGCGCGGCCAGCGCGATGGCATAGTTCACGATCTCCCACGTCGATTCTTCGCGCTGATCCATCGGCTTGAGGACGCGCGTCGTCGTGCCGCGCGAGCGGATGCTGAGCAGATCGAGATCGGCCACCGACCAATCCACGGCATTCTGCAGCAGCTGCAAGTTATTGAGGTAGCGGTTCTGCGTCAGACGCGACGAGAGCTGCAATACCACATCGTCGACAAACTCACCGCTGCCCAGCACCACCAGGCGCGCTGTCTCCGGCGAGGATTCGAGCAGGCTGGCCGTCAACGGGGCGGGCGTGGGCGTCGCTTCCGGCGTGGCGCCCGTCGGATCAACCGCTGCCTGATCGGACTGCAACAGCGGTGAAGGCTTGCCCTTGTAATAACTGTCGAAGACGCCCTGAATCGCCACGGCCAGCGGATAGGCTTGCGGCTGACCTTCGATGGGATAACCCGTCTCGGGATAGAGCTGGAAGTTTGGTTCCAGCTGTGTGTTTGTGCTCAACCAGGCATTGGGGCTGGACTTCAACAGCACCGACGTCGTGCGCTTCGCATTCTTGGCCTGGTCCAGCGCCAGCGGTGAAGCAAAGTTCAGCGTCACGGCGGTCAGCTGCGACACGATCGGGTTGGTGCGATCCATGCCATTCGATCGGATGTCCGGGAAGAACGGGAAGCTGATCGCCTGAATCTCCTGCACGGTCAGGCCGCCGATGTTGCGCGCGACCTGCACCGGGAACGGTTCGTTCTGCGGATCCATCACCAGCGTAGGAGTCACCTGCACGCCATAAGACGCCAGCAGATCGTTCAAGCCATTTTGCAAGGGCGTCAACCCCAGACCACCCATGGGGGATTGGGCGACGCCATAATTGCCCGCGCCGACAATCACCGATCCGCCGCGCATCAAGTATTGATCGATCGCATAGCGTTCTTTGTCCGTCATATCCTGCGGCGCCAGCACGACGAGCACATCCACGTCCGGTGGCACCTGCCCCGCCTGCAGATCGATCGAGCGTACGGTGTAGTCCTGGCTCAATTGCTGCTGCGCCGTCTGATAAGTGGCCAGCGAGCCGGGACCTTGCTGCCCAAACTGATTCGTTTGTGCGGCGGGCGGCGTCCACAACCCCACCACCTTGAGGAAGCCCTGCGACGATCGCTTCAACGCCGATTCGATGGCCGTGCGCACCGACGCTTCGCTGAAATCCTGCGCAGGCGAGATCGCTTCCGTCTTGTCGCTCGTCGTCAACAGCATATCCAGGTAATACGACTCCTGCGAGAACAACGAGACGGGGATCGGCTGCAAACGATACTGGTCCATTAACGTTTGTTGCGTAATGGCCGCATTCGGCGCAGTGGGATCCACCAGCTCGAAGGTGAATTTGCCGCCCGCTTGTTGGGCAATGTCCTCTGCGACCTTCTTGATCGTATCAGGCGCACTTTGCAGCGGTTCGGGCAAGGTCTGCGGCGTGGTAATCAACGTGAGTTTCACCGGGTCCGTCATCGACGCGAACACCGCATCGAGGCTCTGGAAGCCGTAGACTACTTTCTTGATGGCGCTCGTCAGATCATATTCCAGGTTGCGCAGCCGCACCTCCACGGCGCTCTGAGTGGAGTTCACCTCGATCAGATCGCGGAAACTCAACGTCGTGCTTTGATCCCCATATTTGGCCACGACGTCGAAGTAGGCGTTGATCACAGAGGCTTCAAAGCGTCCGGACACCTGCAGCGGCGTCGGTTGAATGCCGTAAGTCTGCGCGGCCTCCGTCTCAATCGCCGGATCCGTGGCCGGATCGACCACGTCGGCTTTCACTTTGCCGTTCGAGGCAAGGGCATATTCCTGGAACAGGTCACGGATCTGCGGAATCAGGGGGGCCAGCAGCGGATGCGTCTTCTCGCTGATGAAGGCGCGTAGCGTCAGCGGCTCCTGCAAGTTCGCCAGTAAATTGCGCGTCGTCGGCGACAGGCTGAATTCCCCCTGCGAGGTTGCGTCGAGGCGCAGCGTCTGCAAGGGATACAACCACACGTTGACCAGGAGCAGATTGCCGACCACCAGCCACGTCGTCACGGTCTGCGCGCGGCG
>JAUQXC010000045.1 GCA_030834825.1 Thermoflexales bacterium | reverse complement strand
CAGCGCATCCAAGCCGACACGCACAGCTTTCTCGGCCATTTCGGGCGTGAAGTGGTTAAGATTGCTGCTCAACCGGACAGCGATGCGCTTTCGTGATGCATACTGGATCATCTGAAAAATATCGGGGTGAAGGAACGGTTCGCCCCAATTGTAAAGTTCTACCAGTAAAGCATATGGAGCAATCTGATCAATAATCGTCTGAAAATCAGCCAGTTTCATCTTGCCGCGCTCGCGTTTCAGAGTACCCAATCCAGTCGGGCACAATGGACAGCGCAAGTTACACACATTCAACGGATCGATTGTGTAGCGATACGGCATCGCCCAAACCTTGTCGCGGCGTAAATGCTTTTGCACTTTTGCGAGAAGCGCATTAGCCCACCTACGCGGCGTCCCATGCTCAAGCAACTGAGATATGTAAAACGTGAGGAGACGCACAGTAAACTGCGCGCCACGGCTTGTATTGCGCGCACGCAGCAGACGCACACTCAGAGATCCCATATATTTACCCTCCCTGCTTTAGACGTCAACACTAACTACTTCGCTTCTTCTCAGTTATCCAAATATTCGTAGACAATCGCAACAGTGCCCATATCGTTCACTTCATCGGCCTGTGCTGTGAACACAACCGACTTGGCAGCCGATGTCTCAGGCAGAATCAAGCCCTTGGGAGTCGTAACTACCAAGGCGTACTCGCCGGGTGTCAATCCGCTAAAGCTGAAATAGCCGTTTGAATCAGTCTCAGAACGAGGCGCAATAGCTGGATCGATGGAAGCGAGCTTGGTGCCGGTAACATCATCTATTGCGGCCACATAAATGGTGATGTTCTTGAGGGGCGTGTTGTTAAGACGTAGCAAACGCCCGCCCACCGTGGCGGTACCTGCCTGCTCGATTTTGAGGAGGGGAGGTTTATCCACAATAGGTGTAGCGAGCGGGCTGGTAGTCGCAACACCGGGCTGTTGCAACGGCGACTGAGTGGGCTGTGGTGGCACGGCACAGCTACTAATCAAGAGGACACCCACGATGCACATCGTCACGATTACAGAATTCATTCTATGCATGAATAGACCTCAATGAAAGATGATGGTGCAGCGGCATGTTTGTGTCGTTCTGGAACGACTTCGTCCGCACAGGAACAAAAAGAGAGAGGCTGTGGCTAAGCACAGCCTCTCAAGAAGCTGCTACGCAGGTCGATTGTGGCTTAGGCTAATAGTTGAACGCATCGCCAGCTGCGAATTGGTCACCAGATACTGACAGGCTAACCTGGTTGACAATCGCCACAACCTTACCGTTGGCCGTGATTGTCGCTGAGCCGATGTACTTGTTGGTACCCCAGTTGTTGACCGTGCTGCCATTGGCCGGGAAGCTACCATTTTGGATGATGGTCTTCGAGCTACCAGCAGTCAGTGTGAAGGTTTCCGCAGCCGGAGCGAACGAACCAGCAGTGTTAGGACCATAGCTAATGGTCACTGCCACGTTGCCAGTATCAACGTTCTGGACCTGGATACCAGTGTAGTACGTACTATTATTCGCCATGATCAGCGGGGAGCTGGCCTGGTTTGTTGCGGTAGCCGGATCAAACCCTTCGTAGGCATTCCCCAAAGCAGGCGATGCACGGACCTGATTCACAATCGCCACCAGGGGTTCGTTGGCAGAGTTAGTAATCGTAGCGCTACCGATGTATTTTCCAAACGTACTCCAGTCATTGATACTGCCGTTGGCTGGCGTTGGGCCACTCTGAAGGATGGTCTTTGACGCTCCGGGGGCAAGGGAGAACGTCTCGTCAGTCGGATTGTTAGCACCAGCAGTATTCGCGCTGTAGTCCACCGTTACGGTTGTAGTTGTCGCGCCAGTATTTTGAATCTGCATGCCGGTGTAGAAGCCGCTATTGTTGGCCATCACCAAGGGGAGCGCGACCGTCGGTGAACCAGCGGTAAAGCCGCCATAGCCCATCAACACCCTGAAGGAACCAGTGTTCAGCTGCATGACAGCAGCCACAATCGGCTGATCGCTGGTGATTTTGGCCGAGCCAATGAACTTGCTGGTCCCATCAGCCATCGTCGAGCAGTTTCTGGTGCTGCTACCAGTCTTCTGATCAAAGGTCTTGGCCGCGCCAGGCTTGACTACAGCCGTTTCGCTCTGGGCAGTGCCGTTCGAGCCGGGAACATAGTTGATAGTGATATTCGCATCAGCTGAACCTGCGTTTTGGACGTTGAACCAAGTGTCAAAGCCGCTGTTATTGCACATGATCAACGGGAGGCTGACCGAGGTAGCACCCGACTGGAAACCATTTGTGGTGGCAAAGTAGTTCGCCGGTCCGGAACCAACCAAGTTGTTCACCGCGCGCACGTTGCGATCAGACGAGATCACGACAGAGCCGTTGAAGCCTGCCGCCACGTCGGTGATGGGGAAGAACGTACGCGATGAGCTACCCGAGATGGTGTAGGCACTGCTTGCCGCCACCGTGCCGTTTTGCTGATAAAAAGACACCACGATGTTAGCCGTATTAGTCTCAAGGTTCTGCACCTGGAACCCAGAGTTGTAGCTTACTGTCTGCGCCACAACGGCCCCTACTACAAACAACGAAACTAAGACTGCAACAACCACTACTATCTTCTTCATGTTTGAATCCTCCTGATTTGATTTTCTTAAGCTTATGACTTCATATTAACGTAATCTGATAGGCGCCTCCCGAATAATAATCATCTTACCCAAAACAGGCAGTAACCTATCCTAACTGTCTTGAGTTTACTCAAAATGCAACCAATTGCAATAACCCATATGGCTTAAAGGTGCTTTTCATCCAAGTATTTAGCAAAAATGATTAACCACTTCCGATTTTGAACATGGCATAACCTATTCCAGCACATATAAAATCAAAGACCGTCACGATTATTCGAACCATAACCGCGATTATGACATTAAATGGCGGAACAACAAACGGCGTCAATAACGCGCTCAAAGTAATCTCTCTAACGCCAAGTCCAGCCGGTGTGAAAACCGCGATCATGCCAATCATCGTTGCCAACGTCCAAGCCGCTATCACATTAGGGACATATTCTACAGGAAGAACATAAAACGAGTTAATCACTAAGTACAGCAAAATGCCACCAACTCCCCAGACGAGAACGTCAAAAAAAATCCACTCAACCAGATCCCTACGCTGAATGG
>JAUQXC010000044.1 GCA_030834825.1 Thermoflexales bacterium | reverse complement strand
CTGATCTGTGCGCCTATGCGGTGCGTTGACGACCTCCGACCGGACAGGCAGATTCAAATGCCTGTCCGGTCTCCTTCAGCCGTTCTCTGAATTCCACCATACTTTTTGAGCTAGCGAGGCAGCCTGCTGCCGGGGTGGCGGTCAGCTCACTCGATACGCCCTGATCTCTTCCATGATGAATCGTTTGCGCCATTTCGATCTCAACCTCATCACGATCTTGATCATCGTCATCATCGCGGCCTTGCCGTTTCTCACGCGGCCCGGTCTGCCGCGCCACACCGATCTGGAACTGCACGTTTTTCGCGCGGCGGAATACGGCGAGGTGCTGCGCGACGGGGTGTTGTATCCCCGCTGGGCGCCGGACTTCTACTACGGCTATGGCTATCCCATCTTCAACTATTACGCGCCGTTCACCTATGCCCTGGCCAACGTCTTCGATCTCATCCCCGGCATTGATACCGTCGCCAGCGTGAAGCTGGTAATTCTGACAGCGTATGCCTTAGGCGCGTATGGCATGTATTTTCTGGCGCGGCGGCGTTTTGGATCGACGGCGGGCGTCATCGCGGCCACGGCGTTTGTGTTGTCGCCCTACATCCTCTTCATCGATCCTCTGATGCGCGGCGATCTGGCTGAATTTTTGGCGTTGAGCCTGCTGCCCTGGGTCTTCTACGCTTTCAGTCGGCCCCAGCATTTTACGATCGGGCAACCGCTGTTTCTGGCAGCCTTCGTCCTCAGTCACAACCTGTTGGCGTTGATGGGCGCGGCGCTGCTGGCGCTTTATTTGCTATGGCGCGGCGTGTTCGTCGATGGACCGAAGCGCTGGGGGTATGATCTTTTCTCGATTGGCTTGGCGGCGGCCCTGACGGCTATCCTCTGGCTGCCTTTCATCGCCGAGCGGGGCGCCATCCGGCTCGATGTGGCCGGTCCCGGCCACTTTGATTATCACAACCACTTCATTCCGCTTTCCATGTTGTTGTCGCCGTCACCGGCGCTCGACATGGGCGCTACGACACCGCAGTACATTTACAATCTCGGCGCGGTCCAATGGTTGCTGCTGATCCCGGCGGTGATCCTGGCCGTGCTGCGCAGCCGGACCGCCACGGGCCGGCTCGCGTTGTTCTTTGTGTTGACCACGCTGGTCCTGGTCTTTCTGATCACGCCGTTCTCCACTTTCTTGTGGGAACTTATCCCGCCTGCCGCCTTTGTGCAATTTCCGTGGCGCTTCCTGGGCCTGGCCGCTTTCACGCTGGCGCTGAGCGTCGGCCTCTTATTTAGTGAGAAACAGGAGGCGCAGAAAAACGACACGCGACGTGCAGCCCGGCTGGTCTATCGCGGGTTGCGGTCGGTGCTCTTCCCGGCACTGGCGTTGGTGGCGCTCTTTATCTCGGCGCTGCCCACGATGTATCCTCCCTTGTGGGAGGCCGATTTTGGCGACACTTCGTCGCGTGGCATGATCGATTTTGAGTTGAGTGGCGTGGCGTTGGGCACAACCTCCACCGGCGATTTCCTCCCCAAGCCGATCGGGCGCGAGCCGGGGCCGACGCAGTCTTTGCTGGATTCGTACGACAAGGGTGTGATCGACAAGTTCGATCGATCTACGCTGCCCGCCAGAGCCACCGTGCAAGTCGAAGAGCACTCTGCCATCCACGATCGTTTTCTGGTGAATTCACCCGTCGAGTTCAAGGGACGCCTGCTCACGTTCCTGTTTCCTGGCTGGCGTGTGTTGATCGATGGTCAGGAGGTGCCGGTGACGCCCCTGGATCAGTCGGGCTTCATGGAGTTTCAAGTCCCCAGTGGCGAACATCGAATTGAGGCGCAGCTGGCCGCTACACAGCCGCAGCTCGTCGGCGGATTTATTTCTTTTGGGGCGCTGGTCGCGGTGTTTATCCTGGCGGTTAGCCCTCGCCAGCCGCTGATGCCGACCAAGAACAAAGCCCCTCATCCCGCTTTTTCAATGGTGCTGTTTCTAGTCAGCCTGGGTTTTCTGGGTGTCAAGCTCACGTCGATCGATCGCTGTGATACGTGTTTCCGCTACACCTCACCGGCTGGCGAGGCGCTGGGCGCACAGCATCAGCAAGCAGCCGGCTTCGGGGGGCACATCGAGCTGTTAGGATACGATCTGCCTGCGGTGGAAGTGGTGTCGGGGCAGCTGCTGCCGCTGACGTTGTATTGGCGTGCCACGGCGCCAGTGCCGCACAACTATCAGGTCTTTGTGCATTTGACGAATCCGGCGACGACGTTATGGGGGCAGAGCGACAAGCTCAACCCCGGCAATTTTCCCTCGACGCGCTGGCCGCTGGATAAATTTGTGTGGGATGATCATCGCTTGTCCGTGTTACCGGGCACGCCGCGGGGTGAGTACCGGTTGGCGGTGGGCCTGTACGATCTCGGTTCAGGCCAGCGCGTGCCAGTGCTGGATGATCGCGGGCGAATTGTGGGCGACCATGTCGTGCTGGACACGATCGTGCGGGTCACACCGCCTGCTGCGTCGCCTGCCCTGGAAGCCCTCCACATTCAAGCGCGGCTCGATCGAGACTACGACGGGTTGCGCCTGCTGGGCTGGTCGCTTGAGTCTCCGATCGTCCAGCGGCCCAACTTTGCGCGGCTGACATTGTTCTGGCAGGGAAATGCCGATCTCTCACCCGTGCGCATCGTGCAGGCCGCGTTGATCGATCGGGCGGGGCGCACCAGCCAGGCAACTGAAGTGACTGTCCCGGGTCTGCTGCGCGAAGAAATTCGGCGCGATCAGCTGAGTTTCTGGCTGCCGCCTGAATTTCCCGTGGGAGTCTATACCGTGCAGGTTAAGGTGCTGGACGAGAAGGAACAAGTGGTGGATACTCTAGAGGTAATTTCTATCGAGGTGCAGCGATGAATAAGCGTGAACGACTCGAAGCCGCCATCGCGGGACAAAGCGTCGATCGTGTGCCGGTGGCCTTATGGCGGCATTTCCCCGGCGACGATCAGGACGCGGCCAGTCTGGCCGCGGCGACGATCGCTTTTCAACAGCGCTGGGATTTCGATTTCGTGAAGGTGACACCCGCCAGCAGTTTTCAGATCAAGGATTGGGGCGTGCAGGATATCTGGTTGGGTAACACCGAAGGCACCCGTGAGTACAACCATCGCCCTATTCAACGGGCCGACGATTGGCGCGCGTTGAAGATTTTGGAGGCACGTTCGGGCGCACTGGGCACGCAGTTGAAGTGTCTGAAGCTGGTTGTCGAAGCGCTGCCAGATGTGCCGGTGATTCAAACGGTGTTCAGCCCGCTGGCGCAGATGAAGAACCTGGCCGGAGGTCGACTCCTGAACGACCTGCGGCAAAATGCGGCGGATTTCAAGGCCGCGCTCGAAATCATCACGCAATCGACGTTGGCCTTTGTGCGCGAGATCGCCGCGACGGGTGCGGCCGGCATCTTCTATGCTGTGCAACATGCCACGTCGAACTTGTTAAGTGAGGCAGAGTTCAGGGAATTTGGGCGGACGCATGATCTGCGCATCCTGGAGGCAACCAGGAATTGTTGGTTGAACGTCATGCACATTCACGGCGACAACATTTATTTCGATGCCGTGGCCGACTATCCGCTGCAGGTGTGGAACTGGCACGATCGCGAGACAGGCCCGTCGTTGAAAGACGGACTGGCGAAGATCACAGGCGCGGCCTGTGGTGGCATTGCGCGCGATATGGTCATGCTGCGCGGCCAACCTGCGGCGGTCCGTGAGCAGGTGACGGAGGCCCTCGCGCAGACGAAAGGCCGTCGCTATATCGTGGGGACGGGCTGCGTGACGCTGATCCCCACACCCGAGGTGAATATCCGGACGGCGATTGAGTGCGCGAGGTTGCCTCAGGGTTAACTGGCAAACCTGGTGGAGTGCAACGTGAATCCAAGCGCGGGGCGTCATACATCCTGGGTTTGCGGGGAGTGAGCAAACTGCCACGGATATTTGTTCCGGTCACTGTCGACTCCGTTTGATAGGCCTGCGCTCTTGAACTTCATGCGCCATCAGAGCTTGCTGATGAAGCCGCCCTCAGGTAGAGTTAAACCAACTTCCTTAAATCCAAAACGAACATTCAGCCAAGTCAAAGGAGCCCCGATGGATTACGTGAATCTAGGCCGAACCGGTCTAAAGGTGTCCCGGCTGTGTCTGGGTATGATGTCGTATGGATCGAAGCAGTGGCGGGAATGGATCCTGTCGGAAGAAGAAGGCCGCCCGTTCATTCAATACGCGTTAGAGGCCGGCCTCAATTTCTTCGATACTGCCGATATGTACTCGCGCGGTGTCAGCGAAGAGATCCTGGGCCGCGCGATCAAGGAAATGGCGCGGCGCGATGAAGTGGTGATTGCGACGAAAGTCTTCTTCCCCATGGGCGACAAGCCTAATCAGAGTGGCCTGTCGCGCAAGCATATCCTGCAGGCGATTGATGCTTCGTTGCAACGTCTGCAGATGGACTACGTCGATCTCTATCAGATCCATCGCTTCGATCCTGAAACACCGATCGAGGAAACGCTGGAGGCGTTGCATGACGTCGTGAAGGCGGGCAAAGCGCGTTATCTAGGCGCCTCCAGCATGTTTGCCTGGCAATTTGCCCAGATGCTGCACGTGGCCGATCGGCATGGCTGGGCGCGCTTCAGCGCGATGCAGAATCATTACAACTTGATCTATCGCGAAGAAGAACGGGAAATGATTCCGCTGTGCCGCGCCGAGGGCGTGGGCCTCATCCCGTGGAGCCCGTTGGCGCGCGGTTTTCTGGCCGGCAATCGCGCGCGCAGTGGCGGCGGCGACACCGTGCGCGCCAAGACCGATGGTTTTGCGACCGAGATGTATTATCAAGAGGCGGATTTTGCCGTGGCCGATCGGGTGGCCGAGGTCGCGCGGCAGCGCGGCGTTTCCCCGGCGCAGATTGCGCTGGCGTGGCTGCTGCATCAACCGGGCGTTACCGCCCCCATCCTGGGTGCGACCAAGTTGATGCAACTGAAAGAGTCTGTGGCGGCGGTGGAGATTCGCCTCACGGAAGATGATCTGAAGTTGCTGGAACAGCCCTACGTGCCGCATCCGGTATTGGGGCACTCTTGACACGGCTTCAAAACCAGGTGTAGGATAGTTCAAGGATTGGCCATGCTCTCTGTGTCTGAAGCTCAACAAGCCATTCTTGCCGGAGTCAAACGACTTGAGCCGGAAACTGTGCCGCTGCTCGAAGCGTTGGGCCGTGTGCTGGCCGAAGAGGTAACCGCTGATACGGCTTTACCCCCGTTCGATAATTCGGCGATGGATGGTTATGCGGTGCGCGCTGCTGATTTGATCGGTGCGACACCTGAGCGGCCTGTCCGTCTGCCGGTGATTGCCGATATTCCGGCGGGACATCCCACTGAGGTGGAGTTGACGGCTGGAACCATCGCGCGCATTACGACAGGTGCAGTGCTACCGCGCGGCGCCGATGCCGTGGTGCCGGTGGAAGAGACTGACGATGGCGCGCGTAGCGCGAGTGCCTTGTTGGAATCCGTCGCGATTTATCGCGCCATCCCACAGGGCGCGCATGTGCGCCGGACGGGCGAGGATGTGCAGCGTGACGAGCAGGTGTTGAATTCGGGCCTACTCATCCGTCCCGCTGAGATTGCCTTGATGTCGGCTGTCGGACACAACCAGGTCAGGGTTTATCGACGTCCACGGGTGGCCCTGCTGGCCACGGGCGACGAGCTGGTGACACCCGATCGGGTGCCCGGCCCTGGACAAATTCGCAACGTGAATGAATACTCCACGGCGGCGCTGGTGATGCGTTACGGCGGTGTGCCATTGTTATTGGGCATTGCGCGCGATCGAATGGAACGGGTGGCCGCTAAATTGGAAGAGGCGGTCGGGCAGGGGGCCGATGTCATCGTGGCGTCGGCGGGTGTGTCGGTGGGCGCGTATGATGTGGTGAAAGAGGCCGTCCAGGCGCACGGTTCGATCGATTTGTGGAAGGTCCGGATGCGCCCCGGCAAGCCGCTGGCCTTTGGCTTTTATCGACAGCGGCCCTTCTTTGGGCTGCCCGGCAATCCCGTGTCGGCGATGATGACGTTCGAGCAGTTTGTACGGCCCGTGCTGCGAATCATGTGCGGCTTCACGCACTGGAAGAAGCCGGCGATCGCGGTGACGCTGCTGGAACCCATCGAGAGTGATGGACGCGAAACGTACGCGCGCGCCTGGGTGGAACGGAGCGGTGATCGCTGGCAGGCGCGTTTGAGCGGCGGACAGGGCTCGAACATGCTTAGCAGCCTGGTGCGCGCGAATGCGTTGGTGATCGTCCCTGAGGGTGTGCACCAGCTCGCCGCAGGCGCGACCGTGCAGGCGCAGATGTTGGATTGGCCCGAGGATCTTGACGGATGGTAGTCTTGCGCGAACAAGACTTTTTGCTATAATCGCCTCGAATTCTATATGCGAGGCAGAGACTCTTCAGGGGGCAAACGATGCCGCGGATTCGTTGCAATTACGAAGGTTGTATACATCTGGAAGGTAATTTCTGTACGGCCGGTGAGATCGAACTCGATCAGGAACTGGGCTGCCTGACTTTCAGTCAGGTCGAGGAAGAGGAAGTCGTCGGCGTCGAAGAAGAGATCGAAGAGATCGAGGAAGAAGCGTGGGAAGAAGAGGATGTTGAAGAGGACGAAGACGAAGATTGGGAAGAGGACGAAGAGTGGGAAGAGGAAGAGGATGATGACGACGAGGAAGAAGAAGACGGCTGGTCGTCGGCCAAATCGCGCCGCCGCTAGAGCGGGGGAGTGACCGCCATAAA